>JBFJXU010000303.1:0-1012 GCA_041622975.1 Thermoplasmatota archaeon | reverse complement strand
TTGCAAGGTGCTGTAGGCAAACATACCCATCTCGGTGACCGTGAATGCCGTGGTGAGCACGGCAAACAGGGCGGCGACTTTCTTGCGGGTAGCGGGTGCCATGGCGGGCCACCACCGCAGCGGCTCTAAGGGGTGTCGATAGGATGCACGCCGCCGTCGTCCACGCGAACGCGCCGCATGGCATGAATCGGGAGGCCAAATTGTTTCTGCAAGGGTTTTGCTCGTTCCCCTTTGTCTAGGAAGACAAGCAGGGCGCGCACGTCCACCTGCATGGATTGCAGCGTGGTCAACAAGCCCGTTGCCGTGCCACCGGTGCTCAGCACATCCTCGATCACCACCACGCGGTCGCCTGCCTTGACGTCGTTGATGTAGAGGCTGCTGTGGCCGTAACCGGTTTCACTGTACGCTTTGGTTTCGCCTGGCAAGTCGTAGCGTCGTTTGCGCACCACCACGTAAGGAATGTCCGTTGCTAGGGAGACTGCTGCTGCCAAGGGCAGGGCCATCGCCTCCGGTGCCACCAACAGATCCACGTCCTGGAGTGCCCCGGTTTCCTTGCACCACGTTGCGAATTCCCGCAGCAAAGCTGGTTGGGCGCGGGGGACGCCGTCGGTGAGGGGGTGAATGACGTAACGGTAGTCGCCCTTCATGACGACGCTGGCGTCGCGCAAGGATGCATCAATGGCGTCGCTCACGCAAGGGCCTCGGGGAGTGCTGCAAGGAATCGGTCAATTGCCTTGCGGGTCACGTGGGGATTGACCACAATACGAATGGCATTGAAGCGCGGCACAATATTGACCCGAATCTCACGGGTTTCCAGCGCCGCCATGGTCGCGGCGGGGTCGCGTACGCGGAAGGTAACGACGTTGAGCTCCGGCGCCGAAACAAGGGAAATGCCCGCCTCGGCCAAACGGGCGGCCAAGTACGCAGTGTTGTCAAGGCAAACCTCCACGAGGCTGGCGTAGCCATCCCGGCCAAGGGATCGGTGTGCAGCCCAGCAGGCGGCCACTGCAGC
>JBFJXU010000302.1:0-1027 GCA_041622975.1 Thermoplasmatota archaeon | reverse complement strand
GTTGTTGGTGCCCACGTCGACGAAACTGCCTTGGCCACTGCCTTGGCCCGTCGGGGCCAGGATTTCCATGTCCTCAATGGGGAACGATTGGCCACCGTCCGTGCTGCGGAAGTAGACATTGCCGGGTGCCAGGATGCCGAGCCACATGACGTGGATGACGCCGTTGTGGCTGGCCGCAATCCAGCCCTTGTCGTGGAAGTTGCTGGGGAAGGTGCCTTCCTGAATGGGCGTGAAGGTATGGAATGTGTCGCCGCCATCGTCACTCACGGCAACAATCTGGGTGGCGCGGTTGAAGGCCCAGTCATTGAGGGCCCCAGGCCACGCATCGCACGCAAACTGATCCGTGGTGTCCTTGCAAACATCGCCCACGTTTTCGCCGGCCTTGCTGCCGGTCACCCGGTCCGTTTGGTAGGCCATGAGCAAGTAGTACAGGGTGCCACCCGTGTTGAAGTAGGCAACCGGGTCAGTGGTGCACCAGAAAGTGCTGGCGTAGTTGGGCTCAAAGCCCTCCCCGCCGCTGGTTTCGATGCGCCACGGGCTGCCATCGAAGCTGCGGTCTTGGTACGCGCTGCGTCCGCCGTCGTGCGTGACGTAGACACCGTCCCAAACGCATTCGCCTGCATCCAGGGGGAAGTAGTCCTTGGCGCCGCCCACGATGTTCTGGGGATTGGTGGGGTTGACGGCGATGGTCAGCTCATTGCCTTCCCGCGTTGGGTCCGGCGTCATTTCGAAGTTGCAGCGGTTGCGGGGCTGGTCCAGCAAGGGTTGTCCCGTGTCATCATCGCTGTCCAGCGGATGGTGGCAAACCAAGCCCGGTACGGGCAGGCCCTTCGAGTCGAAGGCACTGACGGCGAAGCCGGGGCCGAGGTTGTCACCCAAGTCACCGTAGGTGGACGTGGTGGTCCCCGGACCGGTGCCATCTTGGTTGTCCGCGTCGAGGCATCCTGCCACGGCGACGAGCGTTGTCAGTCCGGCCAGCCAGGCCGCCCGCATCTTCATGAAGCGGGCAGCGGGGCCCGCCGTTGAT
>JBFJXU010000301.1:0-1073 GCA_041622975.1 Thermoplasmatota archaeon | reverse complement strand
GTGTAGTCGTGGATGGGGTGTAACTCATTGCCATGCCACCGGCTGCATTCATTCAGCCGGCCCGCCTCGTCATCTTGCTGAACATACCACTGGTCGGCGGCAATCCACCCTCGCAACACGCTCCTGTCGTTACTCCATGTGGCCTCTATCGGTTGGCTGTGAGATGCCACTGCGACGTATCGTAACTCAAGGTCTCCCGGCCCACCGTCGTGGGTCGCTTCCACGAGCACCCACGTCAAGCCTCCCGGTTTATCCAAATCAACTCTGCGGCAATGGGATATGGGCGCGTACCGCCGCATTGCGTCACCGCCATAGGTAGCGGTTGTCGCCTCGAAGCCGGGTGACGCTACGTCTGCGTCACGGGCGATGTCCGCGGGGGCGTTCTCAGCGGCCTCAATCGAGGTCGTACAACCCGCCAGCAGGAGCGAAGACGCCAGCAACGCAAAGGTGCGCATCGCTGCGAACCTGTTGGGTAACTTGAAAAACATATCTCGGAGGCTACTCCTCGGCGGCCGGCTCCACAATCTTACCATCCTTCGTGGGAGGACACAACCACCACACAAAGGCCTCGCCGTCCTCCCACTCGTCCGATGCCTCAACGTGGAACGTGATGCGAACCTCACCCAGGGCGTGCGGGGCGGCGGGCAGGCTGACCCGGCCCGCGTAGGCCGCTTGCTTGCTGATGGCAACCGTAACGCGGTCGTGCCGAATGCCGTTGAGCAGGGCCCCTCGCATGGTGTCAATGATGCGCTCCTCCCAGACCCGTTGCCTGAACGCCGATGGGTCCGTGTGGTTGACCAAGATGCGGTCCTCCGCCAACTCCACTTCCCCTGGGAACCACTTCGTGGCAGCCTGCTCCACCCGTTCTGGCAACTCGGTGGGTCGAATGGGTGCCGTCACCTCGATACGCACAAGTGGCCCACACTACGGGGAGCCAAAGCCTTTGATGCAGCCACGGGGGTACATGCGCCGTGAGCCGACCCACCGTTGACCAGTACTTCATGGACATGACGCACCTCATCAAGCGTCGAGCCACATGCCCCCGGCGCGCCGTCGGGGCGGTCATCGTCAAG
>JBFJXU010000300.1:0-1081 GCA_041622975.1 Thermoplasmatota archaeon | reverse complement strand
TCGGCGCCGCCGACTTCCACGAAATCGACCTCACTTTAGAGGCCGGTCAAATTGTACCTTGGTCGTGGAGTGCCGAAGCCCCGGTGTCGTTTGATGTGCACAGCCACGAAGGCAATCAAGTGACCATTCACGCACAATACAATGGCACCGAGCACGCCGGCACATTCACAGCACCAAGCGCCGGCACTTACTCGTGGTTCTGGGTCAACGACAACCCCTACGCCGTGGGCCTGCACCTACGCGTGGAAAGTGCGTAAGCCGTATCAAGGACGAACGCCAAGGAGGACTCGTGCGAGTTCTACTGGTTGCATCCCTGTTCGTCCTTGCCGGTTGTACTGATTTCTTGGATGGAATCACGCCGACCCGAGCGGAACCTAGCCATTACGTGAGCGACGACGAGTTTTCCTCCTGGATTATCGAGGTCGACTACGTGGAAGATGCCAGGCCCCCGCAAAGCGCACTTGACCTTCTCAAACAGCGCATGACAAGCGTAGTCAGCAAGCCCAGTGGCATCACCGTTCACTTGGATGACGCAATCCCCGATACTGGCGGCAGGCATACCACCCAAACGATTCAGGCCCTAGCCGACGAGCACCGGGACGACAAACACGGTGACGCCGGCATCGCCCACACCTACGTCATCTACCTAGACGGCCGCTGGGCCGAGAACGAAGACGTCCTGGGCGTCGCCTTCGGGGGCGATATGGTAGCATTGTTCAGCGAACGCATCGAGCAGGCGAGCAATATACTCGTTTCATCCACCACTGTCCATCGAGCGGTCCTCGTCCATGAATTGGGCCACATCATCGGCCTCGTGGACAACGGCATCCCCATGGTCAACAACCACGAAGACCCCGAACACCCCGGCCATAGTGACAACCAGAACTCAGTCATGTACTGGGCGGTGGAGACCACGAATATCGTCAACCTGGTACGCAACGGCGGCACCATCCCCACTGATTTTGACGCGGATGACCGGGCAGACCTGTGTGCCGCGGGCGGACGGTGCTAAGCGGCCATGAGGGCAGGGGGCGGGCGCCGAGGGTCTTCATGCAAGCATGGATGGAGTTTCGGCGGTGCG
>JBFJXU010000299.1:0-1094 GCA_041622975.1 Thermoplasmatota archaeon | reverse complement strand
GCGCCGAAGCGCGGCAGGCCCTCGACACTCTGTTCGATGATCCAATGTGGCGCACCATCGCGCCGTTCACTATCAGTCGTGACTATTCGCTTGCTGTGGCTGCCATCCAATTCACGCCGTGGGATGACGAAGCGGAACTCGTGGACATGGCGCAAGCACTGCGACAACTGGCCACATCCATCCAAGCAGACCTCGGGGATGACCACGACGTCCATGCGGCTGGTGCGCCCGTCAATCGGGCGCGAATCGTTGAGCAGACTCCCTCTGATCTCTTCCTGGCCACGGTCGGGGTCGGCTCCATTGTGCTCGTCATGCTAGCCGCTTGGTGGCGTCGCCCTCGCCCGGTCGTCGCCGCTGCCCTCGTGGTCGCCGTGGGCGTGACCTGGGTTCTCGGCGCCGCGGCCACGCTTGACATGGTTACTGGCAATGCTCCCCTCACCAACATGTTCCTCCTCGCCTTCGCGGTCACCATTGCCGCAGGCGTTGACGATATGGTCCACCTTGTGGAACGGGGCCGACGCGGACTGGCTCACCAGGGTCGCGCCGTCACGGGAACCACGCTCACCACCATTGCTGCCTACCTGCCTCTGAGTGCTATGTACTTCCTGCAATCACGCAACCTCGCCATCCTCACGGCGACGGGCGTTCTCGCAGTGTATTTGGCTACCATTGCTGTCATTCCCTGGGCGATTCGTGTGCGACAGGATGAAGCCGTCTTGGTGGGCCCTCAGTCCCCCAAAAGGGCCCCTCCCAATGACTAAGGCCTAGCAGCAACGACAGCAGGGCCCATGGAGTTCTATCAAGTGTTCGACGACGAGCTGGGCATTGAGCCATTCGCCATCGACCTGGACCCTGTGGCGTGGCCCACTGACTTCCAGGCGTTCGCCAACATCACAAATGTCACGTCCGTCCCAGAAACACGGGATGAACCCACTGCGTGATGTATTGCGCCAGAGCCTCGGCATCGACACCCACATGGATGACGATGTGGACGAGGCGATTGTCGAGCGCAGCCATTGAGAGGGGACGCCCGCTGGCGTGGCCGTGGATCGATTACGCGTAGCCGCACACGTAACCCTAGCCTACGCGTTGGC
>JBFJXU010000298.1:0-1127 GCA_041622975.1 Thermoplasmatota archaeon | reverse complement strand
GTTTTTGCAAAAACAAGTCCGCATACCTATAGTCTGGTGGGTAAAGGCCCGCCGCATCTTTGGCGGGGTGGGGTGGTGGCTACCGGACCCCGGCAATCGGCTCGGAGGGCGACGGGTGGCCCCGGCATAACCAGATCGGGCCGACTCCGGGCGCTTGTTCATGGGCGTGCGTGTAGCCGTTCTTCTTGGCCCATGTTGGGTCGTCGCGGGCGTACTTGTGTTCCGTCGCGGGCAGCATCGGCCGCTCGGGGTGCATGGGGCACACTTCAACGTCTGGCTTGATACCGGCGCAAGCGAAGGGTGCTTTGGGTTTGTCCATGAAGGACGCCTTGTGGCCGTCGCTGTTGCGGTTGAAGCGGGCGTGGCAGCAGGTTGCCTTCTGCCCATCGGCAGGCATGGCGCCCGGCTCACCCTTGAAGGCATGGACGATTCCGGACTTGGCGAAGCATGCGTATGTCGGCTTAGGCACAAGCCCAAGGCAGCCACACCCGTAGATGATGCCTTCTTCGTTTTGGATCGTGGCGTTTTCCTTGTGTTCGGGGCACTTGTTTTCCATGTTGTCTCTCCGCCCACTTGGGGCAACCCTACATGGGCGCATGCCTACTTAACCTTACGCATTAGGCCCCGTATGGTGACGTTGGCGTGAATAGTCCGGGCTCCGCGTTAGGCGCAACTATTTGCACGTCGGCATCGGATCGTGGCCTGCCGCCCACCCATCGACATTTGCCGTTGTGCCTATCGTCGCCGTTGGGCCGCCGTGGCTGTGCGCCTGAAAATGTGTGCGTGGAAACCGGGTCGTGTGAACCGGCCGGATTGAACCAAATGTGGCACAAAAACCCGGAAACAGGGGCTAACCCATGAGGCGTACCCTACAGGCCCACATTGCCTGAACCCGTTTAGGTAACAATAGGTAACAAACCGCCCGCCCACATGGCCCACCACCCACACATTTGGCCCACCAACCCCCACATTTCAGTAGCCCATGTGCAACTTACGTAAGTTTTCGCCTTTGTCCGTAAGCCGCCGTCGATTCAATACGCAACCATAATATCCTCCGCCGCCCCATGTAGGTTTAGCCGGCACAATCCGGCAGGAGATAACGACATGGTGACACAATACCAGCTGAT
>JBFJXU010000297.1:0-1130 GCA_041622975.1 Thermoplasmatota archaeon | reverse complement strand
GGCGCGGCCGCCGCCGCCGTAATTCCAGTTTCCGACCCGTTGACTGCCAGCCGCGTAGGACCTGTCGCCAGCCAGGCACTGTGGCGCGATTGTGCCGTCGGAGCACAACCGGAGCGCGGTGAAGTCCGTGTTACTGGCCGGGAAGTCATTGTAGGTACTCACGGCTGCCATGTTGGCCCCTGAATGATCAATGGTGGCTGGGCCATTGGCGTTCTCATCGATGTAGTCGTCGGCTTTCTCCCAAAGGACCCGGACAGGGTCGTCGAACAAGTCACAGAATGTGGGTCCCCCCGTGGCGGCGTAGCCTGATACATCGCCCTTGATCCAGTACTTGAACCAGGGCAGGGCGTGGTAGAGGCTGTTGTCGGTGGAGGTTCCGTGGACGCCGTTGGTGAGGATGAGGTTCTTGGGTTGGATGACCGCAGGGTCGCCGCTGAACCAGCCCTTCCAGCACGGGTTGAACCGTGCATCTGGCTGCAGTTCCGGCCACATGGTGTACGCGCCGCGGGGGCCCGTTTGTTCGTCTTGGAACGACTGCCCCATGACAATGGGGACCTTGATTTGGTCGGCGAATTCCACGGGGCTGCGGATGCGGTACATGGTGTCATCCGTGCGGCGGGTGTACATGCCGAACCCGGCGTGGTCCGTGGGGTAACGTTGGTTGTGGGCCAGTTGGTTCTCGGCGCAAATGGTGTCCAGGCGTTGGATGCCGCCAGCGGCGCCCAGGTAATCCTGGGCGGGGCGGAAGCCGAGTGTCCATAAGCCGGGGAAAGCAATGTTGGGAACGCCACCGGGATAGGCGATGTCGCGGTACATGTCGCCAATGACCATGTTGGCGGATACGGCCGCAAGGTTCTCTGGTTGCTCGGATGCGATCAGGAGCGCCGTGATACCGGAATACGATGCGCCGAACAGGGCCACTTCATCCTCGAAGCCCTCCTGCGTCCCGATCCAATCGATGAGCGCAGAGCCGTCTTCCCGGTGTTGTTGGTCGAACAGGTCGAATGTGCCGCCGCTGCAGCCGGTGCCCCGGATGCTGGCCATGACTAGTGCGAAACCGTTCTCTTGCAGGGGCAGGCCCGAGAAGTGGTGGTGGACGGTGACACCCATGAGCACGCCGTCACCCATGC
>JBFJXU010000296.1:0-1132 GCA_041622975.1 Thermoplasmatota archaeon | reverse complement strand
GGCCCGGGCAACGCCTACGTTACCGCCGCTAAGCAACTCGTGGCGGACCGGGTGCGCATTGACAGCCCAGCCGGCCCCAGTGAATTACTCGTCCTGGCCGATGCCGCTGCCGATCCTCAACGAATTGCGTGGGACCTGTTGGCCCAGGCAGAACACGACCCTGACGCCCAAGTGATCCTCGTGACTCCCGATGCAGCACTCGCCGCAGCCGTTGCCGAGGAATTGGACCGACTGGCCCCTGCCGAACCCCGCGCCCACATCATCAAGGAAAGCCTCCGGGACCATGGCGCAATCTTGGTAGCGCCCGACCTGGATGCGGCAATCGAATTTGCCAACGCCTACGCAGCCGAGCACCTCACCATCATGACCCAAGATGCAAGCCGCGACGCCGCCCGCATCACGGCCGCAGGGAGCCTCTTCATCGGCCCCCACGCCCCCGTAAGCCTCGGCGACTACGGCTCTGGCACCAACCACGTCCTACCCACCATGGGCTTTGCAGCGCAACGGGGCGGCCTCGCCGTTGATGACTTCATGCGCTGGATTTCCTGGCAATCTGTCACGCCCGAAGGACTGTCTGGCATCGCCGCCGATATTAGCACACTCGCCCAAGCCGAGGGCCTCGCCGCCCACGCATCCGCTGTCACTAGGAGACTTGCTTCATGACCCGCGCCGACACCATCACCGCCTGGACCCGCCCAGCCATTCGCGACATTGCACCCTACTACCAGGCCCCGCTCGAAGGCGACCCGCTGCGCCTCGACCAGAATACCAACCTACTCGGCCCCAACCCCGTGCTGGCAACACTGGACCTTGAAGACCTAGGCGTGGACCAATACCCCACCCGCGACTCCGACGTGCTGCGCGCTGCCCTCGCCCAGGCACACGGCCACACTCCGAACAATTATGCTTGCACCAACGGCAGCGACGAAGCACTCGACCTACTTTGCCGAACCTTCACGGAACCTGGCATGGCGCTGGCCACCACGCGCCCCGGCTATTCCCTCTACCCATTCTACGCCAAAGTACACGACCTACAGTTCACTGACGTCCCCCTGCGCGGTTCCTTTGGCAATTGGCGCCTGGACGTGGACGGTCTGCTAGCAACCAATGCGCGCATTACCATCGTTGCAAG
>JBFJXU010000295.1:0-1146 GCA_041622975.1 Thermoplasmatota archaeon | reverse complement strand
GTCGTTCTGGGTGTAGGCTTGAGCGTGCACCTTGAAGAAGGAGACATCGCCGTTGTTCCAGTGGAGGTCGGTGAAGTCGTGCTTGAAGGGGCACTTGGACTCGTCAATCTGGATATGGGTCTTCATGACACCAGGGACCAAGTCCGCAAGGGGCCCGCCGACGCTACCTTGGTAGGCGGAGGGGTCGCACAGGACCATGTCGTAGTTGACGGCTGCACCGATGACGCGGTGGCCACCGGCTACGCTGAAGAATGGGTCAACCCAGGTGCCGAGCGTAATCACCGATTCCTCCTGGAGGCCGATGCGGTTGCCGGGGATTGGGCGACGGTAGAACGGAAGGCATCCAGCGCTGAGCGGGTTGCCGTCTTCATCGTGGTTCAGGTTGGGGTCAGCGATGCTGGTGGGGACGGCCGTGCTGCTGCCATCGTTGATGACAACGGTGGGGTAGTACGGGTACAGGTCCGCATCCCCGCCATCGAGTTCCAGTTGCAGGCCGATGAGGCCGGGCGTGCAGGAATTCTCGGTCCGGCTGTCAACGGTGTCACCGGGGGCGAGGTTGGGGTCATACCAACCAGCCGCACCGTTCCAGTTGAAACCGATGGGCATGGCCACGTAGTGGTTAATGCTGAAGCAGTCCAGAGTGTTGCAGTCGGGGCCTTGGGCCTCGACTGCCATCGGGACCGCCATCACCATGGCTAGTGTCGTCGCGATTGCGAATGTCTTCATCCTATCATCTCCACCACCGCCTTGGTTGCACTAAGGGCCTTGAGCGGCGGGTCGTTGCCGGATTCCACCCCGAGTTCTTAACCGTTGGTCAGGCGGCATCGCCGGGCACGTCAGGGTCACGGCGCAGGTCTTTTCGGGCACCCCGGGCCCGGCCGTTCTCCACGAGGATGGCGACCAAGCCGATTACGACGGCTGCGATGAGGCACCCGAGGGCGATGCCGCTAGCCGAAATTGCATCCTCCACGATGACGCCGGCCCGTGGCCTGGAAGGGAGCCAGACCGCCACGAACAGGGCGACTACGATGCCCACGTAGGCCAAGAGAAGCCGAGGCACGTACGGCGCTGGACTTCCCCTCGGACCCACGTGCAGGGACCCGGCGAGCACCGGGACCAGGAGCACCGCGAGTAACAGGTCCTGGG
>JBFJXU010000294.1:0-1153 GCA_041622975.1 Thermoplasmatota archaeon | reverse complement strand
GGCCCTCACCGGCTCGCCGGAAATCCAGACGCTCATCATCATGCACGCCACGGGCCTCATCAAGCAGGACATGGCAAAGGGCGCCCTCGAATCGCCCGACTACCGCCTCGGTGTCTCCTACGTCCAGATGGCGATGGATGCCGTCAAGAAAATCCAGAGCGGCTCGATGTCCTTCTGCCTCGCCGATGGCACGGTCGCAACGCCCGCCGCTGGCAAGGGCCCAGTCGGCCACAACCCGACCGCCAACGTCGTCAATGGCCGCCTCGACCTCATCAACATGGCGCAAGAGTGGACAACCATTCTCACGCACTTCTACCCCGAAGTCGCGCCCATCGACTTCACATCGGGCCGGTCGCTCACATGATTACGTTCACCAGCAACGGACGGGAACTCGCCCAGCGCATCCAACGCGCCCTGTCCGAGATGGCACACGACCCAGCCACGCACCCGGCTCGCTACAAGCAAATCATGGCTGACGGCACTCGCAAGCACTTCACGCGCCTCGCATTCGGCGGCAACGACACACTCGCACTTGGCGGTGGCGTATCTTGGTCACCTGTGCGCAGCGCCCTGACCATCGAAGCGCGTGACGGCCAAGAGTTCCCGCTCCTCAACCACAAAGGCTCGATGCTCCGCGCATTCTCCACCGGCTCTCAAACCCGGCAGGGCTTCATCGGCCCACTCGGCTCACGCATCGCCCTGACCACGCCCGGTGGCCTCGAGGGGCGCAAGGGCCGCGCCAACCAGTTCGGCCACACAATCACGTTTGGCGGCCGCCGCATGAAACTGCCTGAGCGTCCGTTCCGCTACTGGGACCGCCCAATGGCCGACCTCGCCCGCATCCAACTCCGTAAGGCATGGGAGGCCGCCGCATGACCATTCCAGCCTCATTGATGAGTGCAGGTGTTGCCAAAACGCTGCGCGACACGATGGTCGAGTTCAAGGACCGCCTGTTTGGAAAGGGTGCCGCAGTTTACGAGGGCTTGCCGGACCCCACCGATCTGCCCGACGACCAGTTGCAGCATTGGATTGCCCCAACGTCATTTGACGGCAACGACAACGGCGTTTCCAAGAGTTTCAACCAAACCAGCATCTACACGACTTGGAGCATCACCATCATTCGCACCTTCACGGGCCGAAAGCGCCACGGCGT
>JBFJXU010000293.1:0-1170 GCA_041622975.1 Thermoplasmatota archaeon | reverse complement strand
GGCGAGGTGTACTTCAACGTCCACTACCACGCCGACGGCACCACCGAACGCCCCTTCGAATACACCGGCACCGAACTGGCAAGCAACTTCACCGCCCCCGACACCGAAGTGTACAGCATGCTCTGGCGCAACAATGGTGCGTTGCCGGTCACGGTTACTGGCATCGTCGACGGCGAGTACCGCATCCACTCCATGACTCGCGACGCGCCCGAGTAAAGCCACCGTGGGTCCAACCGTTGGGGGGATTCGGGGCGCTTCGTCAAAGCCGCCGGTAGCAAGAGACGGCGAACGGTCGAGATCAGCCGCGAGCGAAGCGAGCGGTCGGGTTGACTGTTTTGCTCGGCGGGCGCACACAGCCAATCGTTCCCCCTGAAGGTGGAGGCTCGGCTTCAGATCAAATCTCGTGCACGCTTCACTAAGGCAATCATTGCGCGATCGGCATTCTCGGCCGCTCCTTGATCGTCCGGGAGGACCACAAGTGCCCAGTGGCCATCTGTTTCTTGCAGCCTGAAGTAGTACAACTGCCCGGCCCTTTCAATCTGTCCTGATTCCCCGAGGTTTGGCCAGTCGGGGCCAAGCAAATCCGCTACGGAATGGACGCTTGGGAAGAACTTGCGGGCCAAGCGGTTCGCATAGGTCAGCATGCCGGCAGCGTCCGCCAGTATGATGCCTTCGTCTACCCCGTCCAACACGCGTCGGTGGCGGTCTTCGCGTGCGCGGTCTGCTTCGAGTCGAGTGACCGCGGTCGCCAAGGCCGCACGTAGACTCGTCTCTTCGTATGGCTTGACTAGGTACCCGTAGGGTAGCGAGGCGCCAGCGGCGTCGACCGTTGCCTGGTCAGCGTACGCAGTCAGGAAGATCACTGCGCAATCGTGCCGTGAAACCAGGGTCTTGGCAGCTTCTGTTCCCGACATGTCGCCCGCCAGATGGATGTCCATCATGACTACGTCGGGGTGCACGCGTTCAGCGGCCAAAATCGCGGCCTCACCGGTGGAGCAGGGCTCTGGCACGTCATATCCGAGGGCCTGCAATGTCCGCTGAAGGTCACGTGCTACAATGCCTTCGTCCTCCACCACCAGAATCCGCGTCAAAGAGGCACCTCCATCCTCCACTGTGTCCCGGGGGGGCCAAGGGGCCTGCAATCAGCCCCAATCTGCCTACTAAGGGTCT
>JBFJXU010000292.1:0-1170 GCA_041622975.1 Thermoplasmatota archaeon | reverse complement strand
TGGCGCACATCATCGCCCACGAACTCGGCCATGAATGCGGCCTCCAACACACCGCCGACAACACAGTGATGAACTCCGAGAAGCGCGCCACTGCCACCGCCGCCGAGCAAGAAGCCGACTACCAGTGGCTCCGCGCCTTCGTCCTAGAACGCCTGCCTGCAATCCAAGTTCACGTCAAGGAGTGGCATCCCTAATGTGCATCAAGACCCGCGCCATCCAAATGCTACGCGCCGCCGAGGCCCTTCGCGCCGAGGGCGGATTCGCCAATATCACAGCCGCCGGGGCAGTTACCCTTTGTGCAACGCCATTAATAACGCTGGCCGCATTGAAACCCGACGATTAGAATGCGCCTACCGTCGGCTATCGGCTTTGCGGCCCTGACACTCGCATTGTTGCTGGCCCTTTCGGCCATGGCCTCGGGCCAACCCATCCCGTGCGATGTGACATCACAGTGCGCAGAACCACCGGCCAACCCCGCGCCGCCAATCCCGACCGACACAGGCTCCCCGTGGACAAACCTCTGGATTTGGGCCGCCACCGCCCTTGTCGCAGCCCTCGTTTCCTTCCTCGTCGGCCTCCTATCGCCCCTTCGCAAGTTCATCATCAACTGGCTCGAATCCAAGCAGGAGAAGCCATGAACAAGTGGCTCATTGTCGCCCTGATTCTCCTCACCGCATCGACCGCGGCCAGCCTGCTCTTCTTGGGCGCCCAACACTTCGGCGACGGCGATACGATACAGTCGGCCGAGCAACCGCCCGTTGCGGGTGACTGCCAGCCGCCGGAGGGCGACGAGCAAGCCGAGCCGTGCGAATCCACATGGGCACCGACGCGGGAAGAACTCGAATCTTGGTATGACAAAATCCCCGCAACCAACTGGGCCGTGGTAAATGGCGGCGTTGGCCTCGCCTTCACATCAGCGACCGGAATCGTAAAGTTGCGTCGCGCCCTTAAGCGCAAAGTGTGATGGACAACTGGACGCGAGCCATTCTCCAAGGCTTCGGCGTAGCAGTCGCCCTCTTCTTGCTTTCCATGTGGGCGTGGGACGTAATCCGCACCTACCTCGAATCGGGCACGCTGCCCGATGTAATGTTCGTTGGCTCGGGTCCTGCCCTGCAGATGATGGAGGCTGGAGGACTGGAGCCGGTCGGTGACCTGTTCACAGAGATTGGC
>JBFJXU010000291.1:0-1170 GCA_041622975.1 Thermoplasmatota archaeon | reverse complement strand
GCCGAGGCGCAGCAGGGCCTTGGCGATGTGCCAGCCTGCGTTGTTGGCTTGCCATAGGTCACCGGTGCGCTGGAAGATGCGTTCTCCTTCAAGCAGAGCATCAAGCGCCTGGCGGTTCTTACCCATGGCCATGAGGAGAATGGCGTAGAAGTGCAGTGTTTGGGCGCGGCCCCAGGCGTCGCCGCCTTTGGCTCGAATGGCGAGGGCCCGTTCTGCGTAGGTTTTGCCGCGAGAGTACCATGGGACCGTGGTCGCGATGACGGCGTGTTCTGCATACGCCTGGGCCATTTCTTGGGTTTCCCCGAAGTTCTCGACCAGATTCATTTCCTTTAGGTGGGTCCATGCGCAGCACGTTGGCCCTCGCATGAACCAGTTGATGTGGGCGAGGGAACTGTAGAGGCGGACTGCTAGCAGCGCTTGCTCGTCGAGTTGGCGTGGCTTCTGGGCCGGGCGGATACAGTGCCAAACCTGAATGATCAATTCGCGTGGTAATCGCCAGATGTAACTCCAGCGGCGCTCAGGGGCCGGGTGACCCAGCGTGGAAAGTGCCCGAATTACCAGCCGGCTGGCTTCTTCCACGTCTCCTTGGCGAAACGCCAATTGTCCCAGGCGCATGTCGAGGGTTGCCTGCGTCATGGCGTCTTGGGCGTGGGCCCGTGCCTGGTCTAACCATTCTTTGGCGCCTTCGTAGTCGCCGGCAAGCATGAGGCATTCACCCATGCCTTCCAGGACACGGTACTCCTCGCCAGGGGGGCATCCTTGTTCAGCGATTTCGTAGTACTCGGTCGCGATGTCAAGGCTGAATCGAGCACGCGCCGATTCAGCAGCCTGAATGGCTGAAGGATAGGCGAGGTCGGGGCGGCCCGCGGATGCATAGTGGAACGCCAGGTCGAATGCCGCCTGCTCGGCGGCCAGCGCGCATTGTTTGGCTGCTTCCAAATGCAGCGCGCGCCGGTGGTCTTCCTCGAGGCGGTCGAGGACCGCTTCCCGAATCTTGTCGTGCGTGAATGTGTATGTTCCCTCGGGATCCCGCACCAACAACTGCCGATCCCTGGCATGCCGTAGTGCCTCCAACGTAGCGTGCCCCGACACTTTGGCCAAGTCGGCGGCTTCGTGTGCTTCGAAGGTTTTGCCGAGGATGGCTCCAACCGCCAGCACATCCTGTGTGGC
>JBFJXU010000290.1:0-1179 GCA_041622975.1 Thermoplasmatota archaeon | reverse complement strand
GGGTCCACGAGCGCATCGACGGGCAAGCCGTTGCGTCCAATGAGGAGCCGGAAGCCCATGGCGTCGCGGCTTGCTAGCGTCACCTCAATGGGCCACGTGCGACCGAGCAATGACACGTGTGTTTCAATGACGGGGCGAAGCATCTGGTTGCCGCTGGAGGACCGCACCACTCGTTGGCCTAGTAGGGGTGCTTCACAAACAATGGTGGCATCTGTGTCCCGCTGGTGGGGGTGCACGCCAAAGCGCACCCACTTGCTCTTCTTCTTGCGGAATGGCTCGATGTCAACGGCATGGAGGCTGCTGGTTCTGGCTCCAGTGTCCAGTTTGGCTTTGACGGCGGCAACGCCCAAATCAGGGAGACTTACCCATTCGCGCCAGCCGAGGACCATGCCGCGGGCCACGGCGCGCCGAGTCGGCCCCAATACTTGACGGGACCGGACCGCGCCTCGGGGGTTACTGCTCTTCGGCGAGGCGGCCCTGCATGTTCACGAACAGGCAATCACTGATGTTCTCATGCCGGAAGTCGCCGTCCACGACGGTGCCGGCGAGCAGGCGACATCGGGTAACGCCGACGGGGGCTACGAAGTGGCCGCCGTCGCGCACTTGCCACAGGAGTTCGTCGGGGATGCGGGGCATGGCACATGTGACGAGAACCGCGTCGTAGGGAGCATTTTGGGGGTATCCGTCGGCGCCGTCGCCCGTGACCACATCGACATGGCAGTCGATGGATGCAAGGTTCTTGCGAGCGCGTTCGGCCAGTTCTGGCACGTATTCGATGCTCGTCACTTTGCCCGTCGGACCCACGATGTGCTTGAGGACGGCCGCATGGTACCCCATGCCAGTGCCCACTTCGAGGACGTTGTCGCCGGGCTTGAGCATCAGGGCGCCCGTCATCATAGCCACCATGTGAGGTGCACTGATGGTCTGGCCGAACCCAACGGGTAACGGCCGGTCCTCGTAGGCATGCCCTGTGGCGTCATCGGGCACGAATACATGACGGGGGACGGCCAGCATGGCCTCCTCAACCAGGGGGTCGACGAGGGCCCCGCTAATCTCAAGGTCCGCTAGGAGGGCTTCTCTTTCGTCGTTACGCGCCATGATGGGCATCATAAGGAGTGTGACGCGTCATCCCCATAGCCTATTCGGCAAGGATTTCCTGGACCTTGGCCTCCATGGCCG
>JBFJXU010000289.1:0-1233 GCA_041622975.1 Thermoplasmatota archaeon | reverse complement strand
GCTCATGCTATCCACCTGGGGCACCGGCGCGGCATCGAAGATCGACGAACAACGCTGGGGGCATGAACCGCCCGTCGGACCGATACAACCATCCCGCATGGGAGACGACTACATTTCTTGGGCAGTCGTACGCGAGGGCATTGCTTATTTGTCAATTGGAGGCGGCATCTCAGGGTGCTGTCCCGAGGCCGAAATAGGCGATGCCATCGATCTCATTGTAACTCGACCCGATGGCCGCACCTTGCCTGCCCTGCGCATCGACACGGGAGAATGCCATACCGTGGCATGCACTGTGAGGCCCAACCAAGGAGGCGACCACTTGGTAATCGTTGACCCAGCGCAGGGCAATTATACAATTACCGTGCGGCCCGTGCCAGGCCGAGAACCGAACGTCGCAAACCTCTACGCGGGGGGAACGGCCTACTCGACGTATGCGCAGAGTCGAGTCCTACGTGGGGACAACGTATGGTGGTACTACCCAGATGGCAGCCGTGAGTTCATTGAAGACGGCAACTACAGTCACTTCTGGGCCACGCTCCAGTGGGCCTATGTGGCCCTGTTTTCGGGCTGGGCATTTATGGCGGCCGGCATCTTGCTTTGGCCGAGCTGGATTCGCAAGCGCTTCGCCAGCGGCAACGAAGTCGGATGACCCCCAAACACGACTCACAACCGTCAGATTGGCCGATGCGCGTGCACCTCCAGCGCGGGACCATCGTTCTGACCGAAGCCAGTGTAGAGGGTTGCTCCGCGAAAGGTCACAGGAGAATCTGACGTGAAGCGCCCGCGGCTTTGGCGCTTGTCACTCCTCGCCGCGGGCCTTGCCGGGGCCACAATTCTAGCGAGCCTCGTCTTCGACATCGAGGAGACCCGACATAGGTACGAACTGATGCGCTCAGGCACGTCGCAATGGCAGGTCAAGTCCGTTGACAACCACTTCGAAGGATGGATGGACTTCGACGCGCAGCCCGCATTCATGACCATCGGGGGCGACCTAGGCGGCTGTTGCCCCTATCCTAAGCCTAACCACGCCTACGACTTGGTGATTGCACTGCCCGCAGGACAAATCCTGCCCCCCCTCCGGGTTGAAGCCGGAGAATGTCACGTTGCTGGCTGCACACCCAGCTCGCTGACCGGCAGCGACTACTATGTTCTGGTCGATCCCGAGCCCGGCAACTACACCTTCCGCGCATATCCCGTATCGGGCCGAGAAGCCAATCCGGTGAATATCTACGT
>JBFJXU010000288.1:0-1271 GCA_041622975.1 Thermoplasmatota archaeon | reverse complement strand
AGTGCCCTGGATTAGCCAAGTGCCAGCCGGGACCCCGCCCCAGCCTTGGTGATTAGTCCGCTTGGCCGTTCGCCCCGCGATTCCATTGGTGGTTGCAAGCCCGACATTGATACTCGTCCGAGTCGGCGCGCACGTCCACGTTGCGGCCGTGGCACTTGGGGCAACGGAAGTAGGCGAACCGGGGCTTGGGTCCGCGGACCTTTGTGTGCTTGGTCTTGCGCTTCCGGTGTTTCTGGCAACCGGGGTTGATGCAGTAGAAGCGTTGGCCGTCGTCGCTGAAGTAGCAACCCAGCCGTTCGCAAACTGGCGGGAGTTTCGTGCCGAAGTACTTGTCCACCTTAGCGCCGGCGGCGTTGGGCAGGCGCGGGAGGCGTCGTTTGGTGCCTTCTTGGCGGGGCTCGTCGTCGCGGCTCGGCTGGTCGGCTGCGAGTGCGGCGACCAGCCAGGCAATCACAATGTTACCTCAATGCTCCACAGGTCCTCGGCCAGTTGGGTGTTGGGGAAGACCTGCTGTGCTTCTTCCAAGACCGGTGTGGCGTCCTTGTACCTTGGACTGATATGTGTTAGGACCAGTTCTTGTACCTTGGCAGCCGCGGCGATGGCGCCGGCTTCCGCCGCCGTCATGTGCTTGACGTCGCGAGCCCGTTCCTTGAGGTCGTGAGTGAATGTGGCTTCGCAGATGAAGAGGTCACTGCCGTGGGCGGCTTCTTGGATGCCCTGACACGGTTGCGTGTCCCCCGAGTAGCAGATGCGGCGCCCGCGCCGGCTCGGCCCCAAGACCATGTCGGGCGTTATCTCTCGACCGTCGTCCAACGTGACTGCCTGACCCCGTTGCAGGCGACCGAACAAGGGGCCTTCGGGGACGCCGAGGCTCAGGGCGTGGGGCTTGTCAAAGCGCCCGGGCCGTTCTGGTTCTTGCAGGGCCAATGCGAGGTTTTGGACGCTGTGGTCGGCGTCGTAAACGTGCATGGCGTAGCCGTCGTTTTCCACGACATCTCCGGGAGCCACTTCCTGCACGTGGATTGGGAATTCCCTTGTCCAGCCTCCCATTTTCCGCCAGGCGTCAACCATGCGTTGAATGCCGCGTGGCCCGTAGATCCACAGGGGACGGTCCCGTTCGTTGAGTGCCATGGTCTTGATGAGACCGGGCACACCGAAGCAATGGTCGCCGTGGTAATGCGTGAGCCAGATTTGGCTGACCTGCTGGTAGGACAAGCCGGATTTCTGGATTTGACGCTGCGTGCCCTCTCCGCAATCCAAGAGGATGATTT
>JBFJXU010000287.1:0-1297 GCA_041622975.1 Thermoplasmatota archaeon | reverse complement strand
GCAAGCCATGCTGCCAGCGCTAGGAGCCCGGGGGCGATGACCATGGCAATGCTGTCAGGAGATCGGGATGGGTCCGATTGAACGATGCCGACGAGTTGGAACAGGGTAACCGACGCTGCCACCATGCTGACCCGGAATCGAATCGTGCGGTCATGCAATCTGACGGCGATGGCGACGTACGCGAGTAGCAGCGCCACGATTGGCAGGAAGAATGCCAGCAGGCCCGCAAGGGCGACGTCCTGGCTCCCCTCTAATCGGAGGCGCGTGGTCCATGTCCCCACCACCACCGTGAACGGCAATACCCGGGTCGTGGCGACGAGGAAGTACGCAGCGTGAGTGCCAGCGGCGGCCACAATCAAGGTGACGGGCCAGACTCGGTCTGTCCAGATGCCTGACACGTAGGCACCGAAAGCGGCCAAGGCCCCGGATGTGGCGAGGATCTTCACGTAGACGAGCACGATATAGCCCGGGTTGGCTGGCTCCGGCAAGAATCCCATGAGCACTCGGCCTGCATCGGCCACAGCCATCGTAGCGAGCAGGTACCACCCGGTCACATGGGCACGATGGAGTAAGAGCAGTGAGGAGTCGACTGACTTGCGGGCAATGCCCTTCCCCACACGGGCAAAGCCAATCGCGGCCGTCGCAGTCAACGCGGCGGTGACTGCTAAGCCGAAGCTCATAGGTGCCGATGGCTGTGGGTGGCCTTAACCGGTTTGATAACGCGGCACCCCCAGGTGATATGAACGGGAAGGGTGCGTCGGGCGCCTGTGCCACGGGAATCCAAGGCCGCCCGCCAAGAGCGGGCAAGGGAGATCATCCGCTCCCTACGCCGTGCATACCCTGATTCCACCTGTGCTCTGCGGCATGATTCCCCGTTCCAGTTGCTCGTTGCGACGATGCTGTCGGCGCAGACTACGGATGTGAAGGTGAATGAAGTCACCAAGACCTTGTTTGTCCGGTGGCCCGATGCCGAACGACTCGCCACGGCGGAGCCGATGGACGTGGGCGCGGTCATCAATAGTATCGGCCTGTGGCGTAACAAGGCCATGAACGCGGTCAACGCGGCCAAGGCGCTTGTGGCCAGTGGCTACACCGATGGCCACGTGCCCCGCGAAGTGGGCGCGCTCACGGCCCTGCCGGGTGTGGGCAAGAAGACAGCCACTGCTGTACTGGGAAGCGCGTATGGCATCGCTGCAGGGATTACGGTGGACACCCATATGCTCCGAATCAATCGCCTGCTTGGGCTGAGCAAGTCAACCACGGCGGACAAGATGAGCCTCGACCTCGAAGGCATCCT
>JBFJXU010000286.1:0-1306 GCA_041622975.1 Thermoplasmatota archaeon | reverse complement strand
TCGCCGTTGAAGCCCTTGTAAAGTGGGGCGTGGGCGGCGTAAGCGGCCGTTACTGATTCAATGGGCGACTTGGGGCCGTCGTCGGCGTTGAACCCTTTGGATTCTATGACGTATTTCTGGTTGGCCGTTGGTGGCGCGGCGTCGCCATGAACCCAGCCGTCGCTTTCTTTGGCGATTTGTGACTTGAAGCGGTCGGCGTCGCGGTCGGCGCGGGGTTTCAAGGCGATTTTGTAGCCTTGACCGTGCCATTTTCGGGCGTATTTTGGGGCGTTGGGGTCGGCGCTCCTCGACTCGGTTTTGATGAGGACCGCGCCGTCGCGGCACAAGGCGGCCGTCCGTCGCCACTCTCGACTGGCTGTGGTTTCAATGTGGTGGGCTTGGGTGACGGCGCCACCGTGGGTTTGAAGGGTCGCCATTTAGGACACCACGACGTGGTTGTAGCCACCACGGGCCTTGAAGGCGCTTGGGTTACAATCGCGGCACGGCACCTCATATGGGCCGTTGAAGTCGCAGGGGACGGTGTAATAGCCGTGGTCGTTGCATACGGGACACTTTTCGGTCATTTGTATCAGTCCTATTGGTTGGTGCCCCCGGCCACGATTGAAGCGGCACAGGAGCGTGAGGGTTGGGTCAGCCACGGACCCAGGAGAAGGCGGTTACGTAAGAAGGAGGGTGAGTAAGTAAGGCGAGCGAAAGTTACGTAACTTTTCACCCCTAAGCGTGAGAGACTGTATCAGCCACAAGGCAACCCCCAGACTCCAACTCACCCCAACACCAATCCTGAAGGACACCGTAGGCTTCGTCAACCGTAGCCCCTTCGTCGGCTAAGGCTTCCATTAAATCGCGGCCGGCTTGGGTTTGCCGAGCGTAGTCCTTCAAGGCTCGGAGGCTGCAACCGTTTTCGATTGCTTCAATGGTTAGGGGTTGCTTGGTGGTCATTGTCTTCAGTCCTGGGGAGCCGGTTCAGGTTGCTCCCTAAGACTCAGTAGGCACCCACCCCATATAATACTATCGCTCCAGTCCTTGACGCCTGACGGTGAAGGCAACGACAATCAGCGAAGTCCGGCCAGGAGCCCCACAACAGCCACGCAACGAGCCCGCGCAGGGATGCGCCCAGGCAACGGCCACTGCGACAGGCCGCGCCACGCGCCACCGCAGCCACGCCACGGCCACGCCCCAGGGTCATGCTCCAGGGATGCACCGCGCTCAAGCCCACAGCACGCAACGGGGTTTAGGCCACCCTAAAACCCAGACACACCACCCCACCCCGCCAAAGACAAAGACGAAGCCGAGGCCACCCATGGAT
>JBFJXU010000285.1:0-1308 GCA_041622975.1 Thermoplasmatota archaeon | reverse complement strand
CTCATCGGCAACGCCGTCAAATACGCACGAGACGGCACGCAGAGTCGAGTGCGGGTATGGAGTGAGACAAGGGATGGCTACCACTACATCCACGTTGAGGACAACGGGGTAGGATTCGACGTGAGTCGCCTCGAGGAAATGCTACAGCCGTTCACGCGACAAGAGGAAACCCAGGATCGGCCCGGCCACGGCTTGGGTCTAGCGGCATGTGCGCGGATCCTGGAGCGCCACGGTGGCCACTTGGAGGCTACCAGCGATCCCCGCATCGGCACCCGCATGACGGTGGCGATGCCGGCGGCCCCCGGAGCCGACGACACCGAAGCCAAGCACGGCACCCTCAAACGGGGCACTGAAGATGGCGACCCATGCGAATCCTCGTCATCGGACCAGGAGCCCTTGGAATCCCGACGGCCATTCGGCTCCAAGCAGCCGGGCACCAAGTAAGTCTGGCCGTGCGCGATGCAGCCAAGGCCGACCGCTTGAACCAAGCAGGCGTTCGCATGACGGATCATGACGGCGTCATCCACGAGGCGAAGGTTCCCGCCGTCCATTCCCCTTCGCAATTGGAGTCCGTGGACGCCATCATTCACACCACCAAGTGCAGCGTCGCGGCTGCCGTCCTTTCCCAATGGCTCCCGGCACTTGCCCCTGACGGCCTTGTGGTCCCCTTCCAAAATGGCCTGATGGCAGATGAACTGCAACCCGTTGCCGGCGCCAGGTTCGTCGAGTGCAGTGTCTATTGGCCAGCCACCCTCCTTGCTGAAGGTCACAGTCACATGACGCAATCGGGCCACAACCTCATCGGCCCCTGGCCAACTGGTACGCCGACGAAGCAACATGAGGCGGTTGCTGCGGCTCTCAGCGCCGTCGTCCCCACTGCGACGCATGCGGACATGCAGGCAGTCAAGTGGAGCAAGTTGCTCGTGAACAGCGCCATGACCAGCCTGGGCGTCATCACAGGCATGACGATGAAGGGCATGATGGCCCACCGGCCCACGCGGCAAGCGTTCCTCGCCGTCATCCGGGAGGGCCTTGCTGTCATGGAGGCGAAGGGGATTCAACCGGTTGCCATCGGCAACAGCAAGCCGGGTCTCCTGGCGCGTTTGCCTGACGCTGTGGCGCACGTGGTACTGCGTGTCCTGGCCCGGAAATACGGCGACTACCGCTCAAGCAGCGCGCAGTCCTTAGCGCGCGGCGAGCCGACCGAGGTGGACTACCTCAACGGCGCAATCAGTGACCACGGCAAGGGCGCTGGCGTGCCTACGCCCGTCAACGATGCCATTGTCCGCGCCGTCCATGCCATCGAGG
>JBFJXU010000284.1:0-1311 GCA_041622975.1 Thermoplasmatota archaeon | reverse complement strand
CACACCCCCTGCCGGCCGGCCTGTGGTCACGAGTTTGACGCACACCAATGGCGCCAAGACGGCGTTGGCTCGCGTGGAATTGCAATGGACCCGGTCCACGGATGCCCAGAGTCCTGTCGAGTACCACTACCTGGTAACGCGCAATGAGACTGGCATCGTAACGCGGGATCACCCTGCTACGGCCGACAATGAAACGACGGTTACGTTGGACCAGGCCGGCATATGGTACATCCATGTCCGGCCCGCTAGCGACGGCGGCTTGGGCAACCAAGCCAACGCCTTCGTCGTCAACCTGGTGCGAATCGACCAACAGGAAATCAGTCGCGTCATCGAATTGACTAAGGTCAA
The DNA here is from genome assembly GCA_041622975.1 of Thermoplasmatota archaeon. Classification (GTDB taxonomy): domain Archaea; phylum Thermoplasmatota; class E2; order JACPAO01; family JAHFTW01; genus JBFJXH01. The sequence goes on along the minus strand of JBFJXU010000284.1, from coordinate 963 downwards.
AGTGGTGCCTATGGACGGTGGCAACCGCGTCACCTGGACGCTGCCCTCTGACATGGAACTATCGCCGCTGGGTCAACAACTCTGGCGGGCTCGCGGTGCGGATTATACGCTCATTGCGACCCTTGATGGGTCCGCGCGCACGTACGATGATACTACCGGCGGCGCCGACGGCAAGGCGACGTATCTCGTCACCCCGTTCTGGGGCCGTACCTCGGAATTGGGCTTCTACGGCCCAGGCGAATCACCTGATCCGGCGCGATTCCAAGGTGTGGCCGTGGACGACAGCCGACCCCTGTGGACGTGGGTTGTTTTGGCCCTGCTCGTCATTCTCATCGTCGTTGCCGTTGTCGTTGCCGTTGTTCTCCTCGTGCGCCGACTCTCCAAAAAGAAGGGCGAAGACGAAGCCGAGGGCCTCGTTGATCTCGGCGTGATGGCGCCCGGCGAACAGGGCTATGGACGCATCAGTAATGTATGGGGTCCGGAAGGTGCTCTTGAAGCGGAACAAGACCCCGACGCCGGAAGCACCGGTGGACAAGAGCATCAAGTCTCATGTCCCGCGTGCGACCATGTATTCCACTTGACTGGCTCACTTCCTCTAGAGGCACGGTGTCCTCATTGCGGAGTTACCGGCACGTTGGAATGACAATGGTTGTACCGGTGTGCTTTTAACGCCGCACAATCCCTTGGAATCCGCTTACCGTAAGGAGGGTCGCCCTCCAACGAGGTCCTTCATGAACGTCACCCCCAGCCGGTGGTTCCGCTACGCCTGCATCATACTCCTTGCCTTGAGTGCCCTTGCCCTGCTCCCCGGGGCCGAGGCCAACCACGGTGCCCCCGAGGTCACTCCTCAAGCACCTATCAAGGTCCACCCGACCGCCACGACGGATACGTTCCAAGTGGAAGTCCGGAATGTGCAGAGTGCGACGCCCGATACTAATGCCATCAGTCGAATCGAGCTTGCCT
>JBFJXU010000283.1:0-1318 GCA_041622975.1 Thermoplasmatota archaeon | reverse complement strand
GACGTCGTCGCGGTGCACGCCCGGACGGCCGGCGCCCCCGTCTCGGTGGCCGCGCGGAGGTCTTGCATTATGTCCGCGTCGAGCCCCGTCATGCGTCCCTCGTGGGTGACATTGGTGTACAGGATGCCGGCCAGGCCATCGGGTAAGTCCTGCACCGTGGAGATGAGGTCCTTGCCACTGGATTCTTGCCAACCCTTGACGTGGATGTCGCGGCCCTTGCCGTCCACGGCCAGCACCATGCGGCCTGGGAATAGTATGCATAATTCGGTCAGCCAGCGCGGCTCGGCAATGGCTTGCGTGCCCACGATGACCCTTTGGACGCCGAGGTCGAGTAGTTGCTGGACTTCCTTCATGTGGCGCACGCCGCCACCGAATTGCACGGGCAGGCCTTGGCGGGCAATCTTCTCGACAAGGTGCCATTGGTTAGCGCCACCGAGTGCTGCATCCAGGTCAATGACATGCAACCGCTTGGCGCCTTTTTCACGCCAATACCGCGCCTGTTCGTCGGGCGTGCGCGACTCGGACACCGCTACGTTTCCAGGGTCGCCGCCGACGAGTTGGACGACGCGTCCGGCGCGCAGGTCGATGGCAGGGTAGATCTTCACGGGGCACCCCACTCCGCGACGGCCGCTTGAAGGATGCGGGCGCCCGCGGCACCGGATTTCTCTGGGTGGAACTGGTAGGCGAGGGTATTGCCGGCGCGTTCGCCGGCCGTGAAATCCATGCCGTATGTGGTGGTGGCGGTGGTTGTTGGCCCAGGTGGCGCGGCGTACGTGTGGACGTAGTAGACGTGCTCGCCATCCCAGTTTGTGTTGGGTGCGCTGACTGTATTCCAACCCATGTGGGGAATCTTGCCCGCATCCGGGGGCAGCCGCGTAATTTCACCGGGGAGGATGCCGAGCCCAGGCACGCCTGGTGATTCTTGGCTCCCGTCGTGCAGGACTTGCAAGCCAATGCACACCCCGAAGATGGGCTCACCTGCCTGGTGGCGCTCGCGCAAGCCATCGGCGACGGGAGCGAGGGATTCCATGACGGCTCCAAAGGCGCCGACCCCGGGAAGAACCGCCACATGGGCAGATAGGAATGCATCGGGGTCCGTCGTGACTTCGGCCGAGGCACCAGCGCGGATGAGCGCCTTGCGGAGGCTGTGCAGGTTGCCAACGCCATAATCCCAAAGCATCCACGTCATGCTAGGACCTCGTCAAGTGCGGTCAGCAGGGCCTCCGTGTGGGTGGGGCCGGCGACCGTGAATCGAATGAGGCCGTCGATGAGCGGCTTACCCGGGAACGTACGGGCAAGGATGCCGCGCTCGCGCAGG
>JBFJXU010000282.1:0-1322 GCA_041622975.1 Thermoplasmatota archaeon | reverse complement strand
GCGGCGGACATGGCCGTCGGAATCCCGCAAGATGGCGTCCGCCTTCCACTGTAGGCCTTCGGTCCCAGTCGAGTGCGTGAACACGGTCTTGTTCGGGTCCAAGGCCAGCTTTGGCGGCGGCAACGCCTGCAGTGGATTGACTTCGATGGCTATGCGGTAGACATAGAACATCTCGTTGTCACGAATCTGATTGCGCCCAAATTGGTTGCCCACCGAGATATTGACTGAATCTTCAACATCGATGGGCGAGGTTGTTGTGTCGCCCCCGGCAACGCGCGGAAGAACCTTGGCATGGCTTGCACTGGCAGTACCCGCAGCCATAAGGGCCACGGCGCAAATCGCCCAGAAGAAGAGCAGCCATCGTTTCCCCATCAAGAATCGACGTCCGGTCACGGCATAAAAGGCGAGTGGTAGGCCCATTGTCTGCGGGGGTGGCCCTGGCCAAAAGCCTCATCATCTTGGACCAATCTTGCCCGCCTACAGGTGTTTCAATCATGAACCTGAAGTGGATGATGGTGGCAGTTGTCACCGCAGCAATGCTTGTGGCCCCCAACACCGCCGCGGACCCCGTGGTGAGCGTGAGTGGCATGTGCTATGATGGCAATGGTAACGGTGGAAGCGGAGCGATTATCGTCGGCGACGACGGCTCCGTGAACGCCTTCGACGCTGACGAACTTGTTAGCATCGTGACGGCCCTTGCCCTATTCGGCACTGAGTCTGGCAACGACGTCATGACCCAGCAGAGCACCGGCGATGCTTGTGAAGCCCCCGACTGCAACGAAGACATGTACGGTGGCTCGTGCAACGACGACAACCGCCGCGCGGACTACCTCAACGTCTACGTGGCCGGTGAGTCCGTCTGCTACGCCGGCAAGTCTGACCCCAACGGCGGCGACGCCAGTGGCAGTATCGGACAGGCAAACTGCTCCACCGGCGAAGACAACCCCGACGACGCCGGTCGCACCATCTAAGACGACCCCCAATTCCTTCTCCCTTTCCCCCTATTTTGGGTCCTTTGCGGTGCAAAGGACCGCCACTTCCAAGCCCGAGATTGGATTCCCGGGGCTATGGCATCATCCAACGACGCCCCCACCTCTGCGCCTGCCGACTGCTGTTCGGGAACACGGAGTGCGTCCCTTTGGGGCGGCTTCCTGGCCGTTATGGGGGTCGCGTGGCTCCTAGGGGAACTGGGCGTCTGGCGTTTCGATTGGAGCCTCGTCGGTCCGTTCGCCATCATCGTCGTGGGCGTCAGCATGATGTGGAGCCGCCGGCACAGCCACCCGGACCACGCATGATGCCGGACTTCTCGACTAAATAGGGGG
>JBFJXU010000281.1:0-1411 GCA_041622975.1 Thermoplasmatota archaeon | reverse complement strand
TCCGCTGGGATTCACCGCCGGACAAGGTCGCCGCCATGCGGTCGAGGGTGAGGTAGGAAAGTCCCACGTTGTTGAGGAACGACAGCCGGGCCGTGATTTCCTTGAGGACCTCACGCCCGATGTCGCCTTGCCGCTGCGTCAGTCGCTCGGGAAGGCCGTCGAACCAGGCGAGGGCGTCGGCCACGGACTTTTGCGTGGCGTCGATGATGCTGTGGTCGTCGATGGTGACCGCGAGGACTTCGGGTTTCAGGCGGTGGCCCCGACACTTGGCACAGGGGCGTTCCGTGAGGAAGCCCTGGATGCGTTCCTTGGCTCGCTCCGATTGGGATTCCTTGAGGAGCCGCTGCATGCGGTTGGTGATGCCTTCCCAATTGCTCGCCCCGGTGAATTGGTACGTTGAGCCGCTCTTGGACTCACCCGTGTATTCGTATTCGACGGCCTCTGGACTGCCGTACATGATGAGGTCACGGTGGGCTTCGGGCATGTCCTGCCACGGGATGCTCAAGTCAATCTGGTAGTGGCGGGCCACTTGGCGAAGCCAGCGGCCCAGCCACGATTTGTACATGAACACCTCGTGGTTGAAGCAACCCTTAGCGATGCTCTTGGTCGGGTCTTTGATGACCCGGGATTCATCGGGTTGGAGGCTGTGGCCAAGGCCACTGCATTGTGGGCAGGCACCTTGTGGTGCATTGAAACTGAAGATACGGGGAATGAGTTCGGGCAGAACGGCGCCATGTTCAGGGCAGCCGAATGCCTCGGAGTACAGCACTTCCTGGTCGGGGCGGACGATGCTGACAAGTCCGTCCGCGATGGCAAAGGACTGCTCAATGGCGTCAACCAACCGTTCCCCGATTTCGGCGCCTACTTTGAGTCGGTCGATGACCACCTCGATGGTGTGTCGGTCGTGGCGACCCAAGTCCCATTTTTGCTCGGTAGTTCCCAGTTCCCCGTCCACGTAAACCCGCGTGAAGCCCTGGGCCTGGAGGTCCTTGAACAATTTCTCGTAGGTGCCTTTCCTGTCGCGGACGACGGGGGCGACCACCTGGATTTTCTCGCCCTCGGGCCAGTTCATGATGTCGCTGGCAATCTGGTCTACGCTCATCTTGCCAATGTCGCGTCCACAGTGATGGCAGTGGGGTTCGCCTACGTGGGCCCAGAGGAGGCGCAGGTAGTCGTAAATCTCGGTGACCGTGCCTACGGTCGAGCGGGGGTTGCGACTGGTGGTTTTCTGGTCAATGCTGATGGCCGGACTGAGGCCTTCGATGTGGTCCACTTCGGGCTTCTTCATTTGGCCCAGGAACTGCCTGGCGTAGGCCGACAGGCTCTCCACGTAGCGACGTTGGCCTTCCGCGTAGATGGTGTCGAAGGCGAGACTGGACTTGCCACTGCCGGACAGCCCCGTGACAACGGT
>JBFJXU010000280.1:0-1414 GCA_041622975.1 Thermoplasmatota archaeon | reverse complement strand
CAGCCTGGCCGGCCCCGCCCGAGCAGAGTTAGCGTACCGAGGCGAACCCACGGCATTGGTGCTGTACGGGCTCGGCACCGACCCAGGGCAAGGCGAGGCGCTTGAACGATTCCTCCTCGACGGTGGACAGGTACTGGTCGTTGACGCCGTAGGCGCGTCGCGCCACCTCACGAGCCCATACGGCATCCAAGTCCTCGGGCACGCACTTGATGTTGACCACGCCACGAGCACCCTGCCGGGGCAACCCGCCGTCCAGTTCCCTCTCGCTAGCGCATTGCGCGTGGACAGCGACGATGTGGAGGTGTTCGTGCGTGCTGATGCGGACAGCATCTTGGACGTGGACGGCGATGGGCGCTTTACCCGCGACGACCCTGCTGGTGCATACCCTTTGCTGGCGCGCGCGAGCGTCGGGGAGGGCGCCCTCTGGGTCATGTCGGGGCCAGGTCCGCTGACCATGGCGGGACCGGCGATGGAGCCTTTCCGTCAGGCGCTGCTTGGGGCACTACTTCCAGACGGGGGCAATCTGGTGGTGGTCGAGAACCCCAGTGGGCCAGCGGCCCATGTTGTAAGTGCCCTTGACACCCTCACCGCTTGGCGATGGGTGGCCGTCCTAGCGTTCCTACCGCTTCTTGCAATCGCACGACCGGGCAGGGATATCTCTTGGAAGCCTCACCGCTTCATTCCGGATCTTTTCCTGAGCCGAACAGGCGCCAAGAGCGCCACCCAAGAGCGCGGCGGCGGCTGGACCCAGCGCGGCCAGGCAGCACGAATCCTAGCCCCGTTGGCCTTGATTGGCGCCATTGCTTTCCAAAGCACACCGCTGGCGATCGTTGGCGGCGTCACACTCGTGGGACTTGCCGTAGCCACATGGACTGACCATGTTGACATCAAGGCCACGCGCCGCGTGGACCGCACCGAGACCGATGAGGAACAAGCCATCACGGTAGACTTGGCAATCGATGCCAAGACGCCGGCCCAGGTGCGCGATTACGTGCCGGCATTGTTCCAAGTGGAGGGAGACCATTGGTTCCGTGCCGAGGGCCACCGACAGGCTACCTACGTGGCCCAGCCCTCCCTGCGTGGGCCGTACATCCTTGGCCCGCTGGTAGCCAGGCGCCACGATCCGTTTGGCCTGCACATTCACGAACAAGAACTTCTTGCCGGCGCTGAAATCACCGTCAAGCCGCGCGCTGAAGGCGTTCGACGAGCCCGCCTCCCAACGAAGGTTCCTCAGGTCATCATGGGCCCCCACCCAGTCAACAAGGCGGGCGACGGCAGTGAATTCATGGCGCTGCGGGACTATCAGGTGGGCGACCCGATGCGCGCCGTCAATTGGAAAGCCTCGGCACGCAGCAGTGGCTTGGTCGTCAACCAGCGAATCCACGAAACCCAGACCCTAGTGACGTTGTTCTTG
>JBFJXU010000279.1:0-1460 GCA_041622975.1 Thermoplasmatota archaeon | reverse complement strand
CTTGGCTTCGTCGTAGTTGACGGCGTCCATCTTGTTGACGGCCACAATCAGTTGGTCGATGCCGAGGGTCTTGGACAGGAACACGTGCTCCTTGGTCTGGGCCTGCGGGCCTTCGATGGCGCTGCAGGTCAGGATGGCAGCGTCAGCTTGGCTGGCGCCGGTGATCATGTTCTTGACGAAGTCACGGTGACCGGGAGCGTCAATGATCGTGAAGTAGTACTTGTCGGTGTCGAACTTCTTGTGGGCGACGTCAATCGTCACACCACGTTCGCGCTCTTCCTTCAGGCCATCCATGACCCAGGCTAGGAAGAAAGTACCCTTACCCTTCTCTTGGGCTTCCTTCTTGAAAGCCTCAATCTGGTGGGCAGGGAATTGGTCGGTGTCGAGCATCAGGCGACCGACGAGCGTGGACTTTCCGTGGTCCACGTGGCCGATCACGACGAGGTTCATGTGGGGCTTTTCGCTTGCCATTGGATTCACTCCGTTGTGTGTAGTTTCCGCGCGAGGGTCCTATGGCCACCAAAGAGTCGGGCCAAGGGCCGGCGTCTCCCGATGGAAGCCAAAAGGCTCCCCGCGGTGCGCCCCTCCTCCTGTTTCCAGGTGAAGTGGTGCTGCGGATAGGCCGGCCGACCCGGGTGCCCTATTTGATGGTTTCTCAGTCTCGCAGCTCGTAGACAATGTCCCGAAGGCCATGCTTGATGGCGTCGGCGACGGCCAAAATGCTGTGGATGCCGGCGGCAGCCAAGTGTTGCCATGCGTCTGCTTCAATGGTTGGGCCCTCCCCAAGGGCGGTGTCAATGTGCCGACGCGCACGACTGGCGTGGTCTTCCACGAGGCCCGCGACGGGGCACTTCCTTATGGGTCTTGCACCGGCCGAACGGTATGCAGGGTCAGCACAGCCCCCTCTGCCAGGGGCCACACTCCGATGACCCCACCTATCTGTTTAAGTAGGGATGAAGGCGGCTATTGGAACCATGAAGGTCGTTGTGGCCCTTCTTGCCGCCAGTATGCTAGCCGCCCCTGCCGCCATCCACGATGTGCGCGACCCCTGCGATGGCGTCATCGTTGGGGAATGCTGGAGCATGCTGAGCCTTGAGCGAAGCATCACCTTCACGGCCGGCTGGGATCCTGCCGCCATTGAGGACGCCATGACTGCCATGGGCTTTCCTGACACCGTGACCACCTTCCAGAGTGTCACGGCCACGGCAGGCGAGCACCTCACGGCGACCGCCCTGCCGGGCGCCTTCGCGTGGACACTCGAAATCGTCTACGAAGCACGGTTGCCCTACCAGGCGGACCAAGCAGCCCTTGCGGACGCGGCAGAGCGCGGCGAACGCGTTTTGGACATTCTCGTCGAAGGCTTCGTTGAGGAGTTGACGGCTGACACCCAAGCCGCGGCAGCTGTCACCTCTACGACGACCAGCCACGAGGAAGCAGAGGGTGAACGATGGTTTGCCTGG
>JBFJXU010000278.1:0-1472 GCA_041622975.1 Thermoplasmatota archaeon | reverse complement strand
AGGCCCGCGACCGCATTCAGGTAGTCATCTACGGCGACGGCTGCCAAAGCATACCACCGGCCCCGGGACCCCGCCAAGTACACACCTTGACACGAATCCTGGCGGGCTTGGACGCCAAAGGCGACACCGGATTTGGTGCGGCCGTCGAGCAGGTCCGCAATGACGTACCTACGCGCAAGCCGGTGGTCATCATCACGGGTGGCGAAGCTGACCCCAGTCTGGTTGAGGGGGTCCGACGCTTGCGGGAAAAGCAGGCCTTCATTACGGTCATCTTGAGCCCACTCGGCCTCGACGGCGCCAGTGAGCCAGAACCGGGTGCCGAAGAGATTCGACGCGAACGGCAGGAATTGGTATCTGCGCTGCATGGACTCGGCGCCGAAGTGCATGAAGCAAAACCAGGCGTGACCTTGGACTCTATGTTCCTGGAGGCGGCCCGATGATGGAAGCAAAGGACGTGCGAAACCATTGGCATCATGTCGCTTGGCTAGGCCTGGCGCTGGGCCTCTACGCCCGCTTTGAAGGAGCATGGGGCTATGCGGCCGCCGCTTTATTCCTAGTCGCCGGCGTCGGCCTGATTCGTCGTCATGCTGGATTGGCCGCCATCGGCTCATTCCTCATGCTGCTGGCCCCCACCGTCCAGTCAATTCCACCCATCCTCATCGCATTCCCCATCATCATAGGAGTTGGAGCCCTGTTTACCGGAGGTTCACTGGCGGGCCGCCGCAGTGCATGGCTTGTGGTAGTCGCCCTCGCAGTCGCCCTCCTTCCGCTGGCAGCAGCACTCATTCCGGGAACATGGAGCTCCTGGGAAGGCTGGTACGGCCCTGAAGGAATTACACTGGTCGCCAGTCTGTTGGCCCTCATCATCTGGAGCGCAGCCACCTTGCGCCGCAGGAGGCCGACGGCATGAACGGGAAGCACGCGGCCGCCTGGGCCCTGATCTTATTGCTGGTTCCTCTGGCAGCAGCCCAAGGCTCTACTGGGCTCACCGCCACGTTTTCCTGGTCCCCGGAGCCCATGTGGTACGAGGGCGAAGCAAATGCCACGCTCGTCAAGGCCACCATTCGTGCAGGTGCCCAACCATCTCCCGGCTACCGCATTGACTACCTCTGGGAATCGGAAGGAGAGCGCCGCCCCATTAACGGCGATTCATCCAGCAGTTTTGACGCCGGGGCGCCGCTCCCGGCCGGGGGCCAGCGCGAACACACCATTTGGTGGGAACCTGCTCCCGGCATGCTCGGAGAAGGGAACCTGATTGTGCGCGTGGACGGCCAGGACCACAGTAAGCCCGCGTTCATCACGGCATACGCCAGCACCGTAGAAGCAAACAGTACGCACATTGAAATCCCCGCTGCAGCGACGAAAATCATGTTCGTCAACGTCACCAACGATGGCAACAGGGCGCACACCTTCAACCTCCACACATGGCCCGCCACGGACAAGTTCCAATCGGAAGTCCAACCGGCCACCGT
>JBFJXU010000277.1:0-1522 GCA_041622975.1 Thermoplasmatota archaeon | reverse complement strand
CGTGGTCGATGCCCTCGACTTCGAGGACTTCGCGCAGGTTGCTGCCTTCGGTGTACATGACGTAGCCACCAAGGGATTCATCCTTGCTGATGACGATACGCTTGATGCCGTCGATGCCCTTCACCTTCACCTTGCGCAGGTCGTAGACTGCCTTCTGCAGGTTGCGGAAGTTGGGGTCGCCAAGCGTGACCGTGAAACTTCCCTTGGTGCCCTCGGTCTCCTTGACCTGAGTGCGGCGGACGCGGGCGATGGCATCATGGACATCGTCCATGTCAATGTCGCGGTGGCCAAGTTGCTCCTTGCGGGGCGTGACGATGATTTCCAGGGTACCCAAGTCGCTCTTGATGTCGGCGATTTGGCCAAGCGTCGTGGTCTCGATGCGGTTGGCGATGGCCGTGGCGGCCTTGCGGTCCTTAGCCACGCCAGGTGCTAGGGGCAACGTCATGGTGGGCGTACTGGGCGTGCGCCGGGCGTCAACAATCTCAATGAGACGAGGCAGACCCAAGGTGACGTTAATCTCAGCCACACCGGCGAAGTGGAACGTACGCATGGTCATCTGCGTACCGGGCTCACCAATGGATTGGGCGGCGACAATTCCGGCTGCTTCCGTGGTGTCAACGAGGCTCCGCGTGAAGTCCTCGTAGGCGTACTCAGCGGCTTGCTCCAGTTGCTTGTTCGTAAAGCCCCTGGCAACGGCGGCGTCCACGAGGTCACGCACGACCTTCACTGGCATGCTCAAGTCGTTCTTCGCGAGGAATTTGGCGACCACTTCGTCCTTCTTGAGGAGGTCGGGATCGCGGTCGTCGATGCGCGGAATGTACTCTGCGTAAGTGACGTCCTCGGCGATGCGTGTGGTGCGGCGGCGGCGAGCCGCTGCTTCACGCTTACCACGGTTGAGTTTGAGTTGGATCTCTTCGACTTCGTTACCCGTGAAGCCGGCATCCATCATGTCCTTCTTCGTGGCCTGCTTGGCCTTGGTGACCGTGAAGCCAGCCTCGGCCAGGCGCTCCGCGGTGTCCTTGTCAATGTTGTACGTGTTGATGTACGACTTGATGGTCTGTGCAGAGGCCATTAGTTCTTACCTCCCTTCTTGGAAGCGCGTTCCACTTGACCAAGGACGTAGTCCAAGTCAATGGGGCTGCCACCGGCGCTGCGGGTGGGGTCCACGCCGTCTTCACCGTACTGGAATTGGATGACGGTGCCCGCAGTGTTGCGGACGGTGCCATCGGGGGCGACCTTGAGGTCTTCCAGGGCGTTAATCAATCGGCGCTGCATGTAACCGGAACGGCTGGTACGAACAGCCGTGTCCACGAGACCTTCACGACCACCCATGGAGTGGAAGAAGTATTCCGTGGGGCTCAGGCCCTTCTTGTAGCTGGCGCCCACGAAGCCCTTGGCTTCGGCACCCAAGTCGTTCCACTTGAAGTGCGGCAGGGTGCGGTCCTTGTAACCGCGGTGAATTCGCTCACCACGAACCGCTTGCTGGCCAACCATACCGGCCATTTGCGACAAGTTCAGCATG
>JBFJXU010000276.1:0-1545 GCA_041622975.1 Thermoplasmatota archaeon | reverse complement strand
GAACCAGACGTAGATGCGCTTGTCATCGTAGCCTTCGAGGGGAATCGGGATGCCCCAAGTCAAGTCCCGCGTGATGGCGCGGTCTTGCAGGCCTTCGCTCAGCCAGTTCTTCGTGAAGTTGATGGTGTTGGCGCGCCAGTGGCCACTGTTTTCGGCGACATACGCGGCGAGCTTGCTCTGCAGTTTGCTCAGCAGGAAGAAGAAGTGGTCCGTATCCCGGAATTCAATCGAGGATCCGGGGTTGAGTTTGCTGACTGGATCCTTGAGCTCTTGCGGGTCCAGGGTCTTGCCGCAATGATCACATTGATCGCCGCGGGCGCCGGGGGTGTCGCAGTGCGGGCAGGTGCCTTCGACGTAGCGGTCTGGCAGGAACCGGCCCGCTTGCGTGTCAAACGGTGCCTGTTGAGTTCGGACTTCGATGTAGCCCATTTCCTGGCAAGCAAGGAAAATCTCCTGCACCGTGGCGACGTGGTTGTCCGTGGTGGTGCGGGTGAACAAGTCAAAACCAATGTCGAGGCGGCGAAGGGCGTCCGTGTGATCGGCGTTGAACTGATTGACAACGTCTTCCGGTGTCCTGCCTTCGGCTTCCGCCTTCAACAGAATGGGTGTGCCGTGGCAGTCGCTACCGCTGACCATCAGGACGTCGTGGCCTTGCATCCGCATGGCGCGTCGGAAAATGTCCGGGGGCAGCAAGGAGCCCGCGACGTGGCCAAGATGCAGTCCGCCGTTGGCGTAGGGCCACGCGACGCCAATCAGGATTGGGTTCGACACAGCCAGCCGACTGGAGGCCTCCCCTTAAGCCGTGCGACGACGAACAAGCGCGACGGCGAGGGCCGCCACGAGGACCAACAGCGGCATCGGTGCCTCCTCCTCGGTGGCGGGGGCACGCTCGTCATCGACTGCAAAGGGGCCCATCCGCCAGGGGCCGTTGACCAACGCGTTGGCTTCTTGCCCTGCGTCGTTGCGCGCGATGGTTGCCTGCAGGGTACGGTCATAGACGACGACGCACCCGCCGCAGACGTCGGTGACGGCAAGGGATTCGCCGGGCTCAAGGCTGTCTGTGAGCACGCCATGCACGGGCCAATTGTGAGCGTTCAAAATCGCCGTCACCGCACCTGTGGGCCCCCAACCAATGTTTGTGAGCGTGCCGTTTTGCTCGACGAGGTAGCCGCCGATGTACTCGAGGTTGTGCAGGGCATCCCAGTAAATGAGCACCTCTTCCTTGAGCCGTTCTGGAATATCTGCCACGGCAACTTGAGTTTGCAATTGATCCACTTCCACGATGAGGCTGGGCGTGCCGAGTCGGCCGTAGGCGTAACTGATGGACTCGCCCGCTCCGCTGGGGTCGCGGTAGCCCAGTCCACTGACATTTTGGATCCGGTCCAGCCACACGGCATAGGCATCCCAATCCGGCATCGGTCCGTCGCCACCCTCGGCGTCCCGCCAGGGCAACACGATATCATGACTGCCCGTGTGCATGCTGAGGTATGCGGCCGGGCGCAGGGCATCCATGAGGCGGGCATTTGCGGCACTTTCAGGCTCGCT
>JBFJXU010000275.1:0-1561 GCA_041622975.1 Thermoplasmatota archaeon | reverse complement strand
GTCGGGTTATCATTCTACCTCATGGATGTCCTCGTGGATGCATCTCTGTTGGGAGGGTTCGGTGGCTTTGCACTGTTCGTCGCATTCATTCTGTTCATTGCAGGAGTTGTTGGCGGCTCCAGTGACTCGGGTGGCCAACAACAACAGCAACAAGTGGTGGTACGCGTCAAACGCGGCGGCAAGGTTACCGCCGCCGTCCGATGCCCTTCATGCGAGCGGCTCAATGACGCGGCCAGTAGTTTCTGCAGCAACTGCGGCGCCAGCCTCGGCGGGCCGGCAGCATAGCCTCAGGCGACCCACAGCATTACTGGCGGGGTAGTGCAAGCAACAGGGCCGTCGCCGCCAAGGCGACCATGGCGCCCAATACCATCCCCATCAGCAAGGGGGCCCTAGCATCCTCCACTGGTTGGGGCACCACGCGGGCGTCAGGTATGGGTGCATCCGTGGAGGCCAGCAGGGCTAGGTTCCTAGCAGTCCAGTAATTCTCTAGGCGGAGGGTGTTGTCATCCTGGTCGTCAGCAAGTTCAATCATACTGACTGGCAGCAGGGGTTCGACGCCCTGGAGCCGTGCCTCGGCAACGGCCTTGGCGGCGCTGTCGCGGGCCGCCGCGACGATGCGGTCGGCGATGGGGCTGGTGGATTGGACTGCCAGGCTGGCGCCGACCTGGGCCTCGATTGCCAGCAGGATTGCATCCGGCTTCCACCCACTGTCCCACTGGGTCCGCGCCCTTTCCAGGTCCGCGCGTGCATCGGGGGCTGCGCCAAGAACCGCTTCGGCGTAACTGACCAATTCTGTGGCGCGGGCTTCCATCTGGGTCCATAGCAAGCCGGCGTCGATGGAATCGTCGCGGGGGGCCCGGTCGGCTAGGCCCGCCCACCATTGCACGGTGTCCACGCGCTCGACGCAGAAGGAGACCTGGAACAAGGCGTCAGCCAAATCCTGGATGCGGCCGCGCGCCGCCAGCGCTTCGGCTTGGCCAAGAAGTTCTGTGGCGTGGCGGGCGCGCCCTTGGGCAGCGCCGTAAGCGTAGAGGCTTGTCATGTCGTCCGCCTGCAAGTCGCTGGCTAGTTCCACGGCGTCATCGGCGAGACCGCGACAATCTTCGATGCCGGCGAGAATCATGCCGCGCTCGCGGTCAGCGCGGAAGAAATCAGCCAAGCGTTCAGCGTGCCCAATCCAAATGTGCCCTTGGAAACTGAGGGTTGCCGCTGAGTAATATCGCTCAGAGTCCAACGATGATTGGGCCGAAGCCAGCCGCTCCATGGCCGTGTCCAGTGAGGCTTGCACTACGCCACGTTCATCATCGGTGAGACCTGCCAGATCGATGCTCGTCACTCGGTCCTCGAGACGAGACACTTGGTTCGGTACACTGGGAACGAGGATGTCGGCGTAGCCGCGAGTATCGGGGATTGGGGGCGATGGGCGCTCGAGGTGGATTCCTGTAGCAGCAAGGACTAGTTCATCCAACGTCGCAACACCTCGGCACTGGATGGCCAAATCGCGGCAGTGGTCGCCCATGTCCACGGTGGCGCCGGCGGCGCTGCGTGTGACTTCTTGGCC
>JBFJXU010000274.1:0-1606 GCA_041622975.1 Thermoplasmatota archaeon | reverse complement strand
TCCACGGTGTGGAAGCGCCGTGGACAGGGCGTGACGCCGAAGGCTTCGCGTAGCAAAGCGGACGGTCCACGGTGTGGAAGCGCCGTGGACCGGACTCGAACCGGCGACCCTCGGATTAACAGTCCGATGCTCCACCAACTAAGCTACCACGGCAGGGTGTAGGCGTATGAAATCCCAGGAGAGTGGTGGTTCCCCCTGGCGCAGGGGCCGCCGACCTGGGTACCTTCAATAACCGTTTCGGAGCCGGCGTTCCCGCCAACCCTTTTGCCCGCGCCCCGGTCCGGCCGGCGATGGCGCGTGGCTCGTTCGATACCCGACTCGGATTCATCATGGCAGCAGTGGGATCCGCAGTTGGATTAGGGAACCTCTGGCGGTTCCCATACCTAGCCAGTACGAACGGCGGCGCATCCTTCCTGATTCTGTACCTCATCATGCTCGCCGTCATCGGCGTTCCAGCGTTGATGGCAGAGTTGGCCATGGGCCGCAGGACACGGAAGAACGTGGTGGACGCATACGACAACGACACACCCGCTTGGCGGGGCGCTGGTTACATGGCCGCGTTCGCCGCCATCCTGTTGCTATCCTACTACTCCGTCATCGCAGGCTGGAGTCTGCGGTACATGTTGGACGCCTTCACGGCACCATACTTCGACGGCGCGACCGAGTACTTCACGGCCATCAGTGAAGGACCCGCCGCACTCCTCTGGCACGCTGGATTCATGGCGGTCACCGTGGGCATTGTGCTACGCGGCGTGAACAAGGGCATCGAGAAGGCCAATCTCATCATGATGCCCATCCTGTTCCTGACAGTCATTGCCCTCGTCATCTACGCCAACCTCCAAGACGGATCCGGCGCGGGCAGGGAATTCTACCTAGAACCCGACTTCGGCGCTGTTACCGGCGGCAGCATCAGCGCCGCCGCTGGCCAGGCATTCTTCAGCATCGGCCTCGGCATCGGCACCATGCTGACCTACTCTTCCTACCTCAAGAGAGACGGCGACCTGCAGAAGACCGGCTTCACCATCGCCGCCGCGGACACGGGCGTAGCAGTCCTTGCCGGCCTCATGGTATTCCCCCTCATCTTCAGCCTCGGCCTCAGCCACCTCGTTGACGAAGCAGGAGCCAGCAGCGTCGGAGGCTTGTTCATTGCACTTCCGACGGCCTTCGCTGACATCGGCGGCACCCTAGGAGGCGTCCTGGCAGGCGGCTTCTTCACCATGCTGACCTTCGCGGCGCTGTCCAGCGCCATCAGTCTCCTCGAAGTCCCCGTCAGCCACGTAGTGGACCGCAAACCGGAGTGGGGTCGCACCCGAGCCGTGTTGCTCGTCGCCATCCCCGTCTACCTACTGGGCTTGTTCAGCGCCATCGACTTGGACTTCCTGTCCAACGCGGACGCCCTCGTAAGCCGCATCCTCCTCATCGCAGGTGGTCTCGCGGTAAGCATCTACGTGGGCTGGATTCGGCCCGAACTCCTCGACGAACTCCTCGTGGGCGGCGGCAGTCCACGCATGGCCAAGTTCCTGAAACCCACTATTCAGTACGTCCTACCGGTCCTATTGGCCGCCCTGACGCTCCTTGGCATCATGGGCTTCTTCGTGGACGTCGG
>JBFJXU010000273.1:0-1619 GCA_041622975.1 Thermoplasmatota archaeon | reverse complement strand
GGCATTCGCTACACGTCCACGCCCGTGCTTACGGGGCATCATGATACGTTGTTCCTCCATGCTAGCGCCTCAGAAGGAACCGACGGCGGCACGTTCGGCTTTCTAACGACGCAGCCGGACCTGCAAGCGGGCGTCGTGGGAGGCCCAGTGGGAACGAGCCGCACATGGGAGAGCCAACCGGTGTCGCCTCTTCGCACGTACATCCCACCGGACGCGACCGTGTCGGCCGCACTGACCCTGGAAGACTCGAACGGCGCGGACGCTGTATGGGTCGCCATTGAACCGCCGGGTCTTGACACATCTCACCAGGCATCGGGCTGGCTGGTACCCACATCGGCGGACGTATTCGCAGGCTCGTTGGAAATGCCAGGCCATGCCTACGCAGGACACGCAGACCAGCCATGGGTCATTCATGCAGTGCCATACGCTGGCGGGCAGCCCTTGTCGTACCAAGCGACCCATCGATTCACCACCGCCAGCCAACTGACATTCGAACTCGAGGACGTCCCCGCCATGCTGCAAGACGACCCAAGCCGCCCGTCGACCAATGTGACAGCCCCCGCTGACGGCATGGCCACGTTCAATTGGCCGACCGATGTACTCTATGGCCTAGCGTATTGCGCCGACATCGGGGCCGCCGATGGCGTTCTGTCCATCGGGAACGTCGTGGGTACCTGTGAAGGAGGCATCGTCACCACGGATGGTGTCGAGCGCCTATGGATTGGTGCAGGCCCGCCACTGGCCCAGAACGGCGCCCCGCAAGCGGAGGACAAAACACCGTCTAAGTCAACGCCCACTGCCTGGGTGGTTGTCCCGGCTGCGCTGGCCCTAGCATTGCATGGCCGCCGAATTTACGGGTAGAGCCCCTCGATTTCCTTGGCGAACTTGTCGGCGATGATGCGGCGCTTGAGCTTCAGGCTCGGCGTCAGTTCGCCCGTCTCGACGGTCCAATCGTTGCCGACGATCCAGAACTTCTTGATTTGCTGGTAGCGGCTGAGCTTGGCGTTGACCGCTTCGACTTCCTTCTCGATGAGGCTGACGACGCGTTGGTCGGCCACGAGTTGGGCGCCCTTGTGGGCGATGCCGTTGGCCAGGGCGAAGGCCTCCAGTTGCTCCCAGTCGGGGCAGATGAGGGCGGCCATGTACTTGCGGTCGTCACCAATGAGGCACGCTTGCGCGATGTGGGGTTGCAGCTTCAGGTCGTTCTCGATGGGCTGCGGGGCGACGTTCTTGCCGTTGCTCATCACGATGATTTCCTTCATGCGGTCCGTGATGAACAGGAAACCGTCGCTGTCCACGTAGCCGACGTCGCCGGTGTGGAAGAAGCCGTCCTTGTCGAAGACCTCGTTGGTGGCCTTCTTGTTGTTGTAGTAGCCCTGCATCACTTGCGGGCCCTTGACGCAGATTTCGCCTTCCGTGACGTCGTCGCGCATCGATTGCCATTGGCTCGTGTCGATCTTGATTTCGGTGTCGTCGATGGCCAAGCCGACGGACCCAAAGCGAATGTGGCCGGGGCGGTTGACGTTGGTTACGGGGCTGGTCTCCGTCAGACCGTAGCCCTGCAGAATCTGGATGCCGGCGGCCCAGAAGAACTCCTCAATCTGCTTGGACAGCGCAGC
>JBFJXU010000272.1:0-1694 GCA_041622975.1 Thermoplasmatota archaeon | reverse complement strand
TGACGGCGACGGGGACATTGTCGAAGGTCATGACTTCCTGGGCCGGCACGTCATGTGTCACGGTCCGCAAGTCAACTTTGACCATCTTATCCAAGATTGGGATGATGAAGAATAAACCCGGACCCTTAGCACCAATTAGGCGCCCCAGACGGAAGATGACGCCCCGTTCGTATTCCTTGACAATGCGAATCGCACTGACCAAGATGATGATGGCGAGAGCCGCCAGGGCCAGCATGATGAACGTCGCAACGGGGCTTGCCATGGGCAGGGGAACAGACCCCTCCTTTATTCTTCCTCGTCTGAGGATGGCGCGGGCGCAACGGTAATTCGTAGTCCTTGACGGCCCGTTACCTCCACGGCTTGACCCTTAGCGATGGCTTCGGCCGCCGTCGCAGACCAGATTTCTCCACCCACCATGACCTTGCCGTGGGGGGAAATGTCCGTGATTGCTGTCCCCGACGTCCCTGCTGCTTGGGCTACCGGAATCCCCCTAGTCTGCGCGGCGAGCCAAGCAGCGAAGCCAGCCACCGCGCCGGACACGACGGCCATGGTGATGGCCGTCCACCGGAAGACCTGAATGAAGCCCCGGGGCAAGAGCGGCTCGTCGAGGACCATGATCGCAGCGGCAACGAGCGCCACGACTCCCACGATTGTGAGCAAACCATTGGTCGGCGTGAACGCCTCCGCCACGAAGAATACGATGGCGAGCAACATCAGTAACAAGCCAGCGGTCCTTTGGTCGAACAGGCCGAACCCAATCAAAGCAAGCAGGAGCGCGAGGGCACCAATTGTTTCAGGGACATAGGTGCCGGGGTTGGTCAAGCCAAAAATCAGCCCATAGAGGCCTACCATGAAGAGCACGAATGCTACCTGGGGGTTCCCCAGGATGTCGAGGGTCTGGGGCAAGACGCCCGGTTCTACGTGGCGAACGCGGGCGTTGCGTGTGTCCAGGACCACACTACCGGAATCGCCCACGATGGCCTCGCGTCCATGCATGTCGCGGATGAAGGTCTCGACGTCTTGACTTACCGAGTCAATCAGGCCTGCATCCAATGCGTCCTGGGCGCCCATGTTGAGATTCTCGGTGATGAAGCGCTCAGCCAACGAGGCGTTGCGGCCCGTGCGTTCGGCAATCTGGTGCATGCGCTCCACAAGGAAATTCTCCACCTTGTCGCCGGCGGCTTTGGACTCACCGTCTGGGCTGGTCGTGATCGGTTGCGCACTGCCAATCTGGGTTTGCGGCGCCATCCCAGCCGGGTGCCCCATGAGCAGAATGATCGTCCCTGCGCTGGCGGCTTCCGCGCCCACCGGGCCGACGAACGTCATGACAGGGATGCGGGCGCGCAGGATGGATTTGTGAATGTCCAAGGTTGCATCCACGAGGCCTCCGGGCGTCTCAAGGAGAAGGACAAGAGGGACGCCTGCCGCCTCCGCGTCGTCGATGGCGTCTTGCACATACGCGGCGGTTCCCTTGGTGATAATGCCATCAAGGGTCGCCACGTGCACTTCATGACTGGCGCCCTCGGCTGGCGCGACGAGAAGGGCAGGGGCGGCAAGGAGAGCCAGGAAGGCCCATGTCCGCATGGGCAGGGCACCACGCGGGTGCCTCTTAGTCAGATGGGGTCCAGGGCGGCGCTTGCTTTGCTAGGAACGCCTGTACGCCTGCGTGATGTTCGGCGCCGCCGAGGGCGATG
>JBFJXU010000271.1:0-1737 GCA_041622975.1 Thermoplasmatota archaeon | reverse complement strand
GCCGTGGCGGACGAGGCCGCCACCCTCTCGGCCACCCAAAACGCACCCCTTGCGCCGCTAGCGGGCCTGGGGGCCATCGGCCTAGCGGCCTTGGGCCGCCGCCGTACTGAGTAAGGCACGGGAAGGCCGACACGCCGTCATGGCCGACCCACTAGGCCGGGCTCTCGGCGGTGCCGAAGGCTTCTGGGCCAACTTCGGCGATGCCCTTGAGGGCTTAGCACTCATTGCATTCGGAATCCTGGGCTATGCCCTCGTCGTGAATGCCTTCTACCAAGTGATTAGCCGTCGCATCATGTTCGGTCGCAAACTGCGTGATGGCCGCATCGTTCTCGGCGACGGCAAGCACGCAGTGGCATACATTGCCACTTTCCCACTCATCAGTCTCGCCTACTTCTTGCTGCTCTCCATGGCACTCTTATTCCTGGGGGGTAGCGAACGCGACCCGCTGGTCATCTTCACCACCAGTATGGCAATCCTCGCGGCGGTGCGCATTGCGGCTTACGTCTCTGAGCCTGCCAGCCACGACCTCGCCAAGATGCTCCCGCTCGGTTTGCTGGGTGTGTTCCTCGTGCAGCAGGAGTTCACAAGTTTCGTGGCGGCGTTGCGCCAGATGTTCACCATCGTTGACCACTTCGCCGTGGTGGCGGTGTACTTTGGCTTCGTTGTTTTCCTGGAATTCGGGTTGCGACTTGCTTGGGCAATCAAGCGTGCTGTCGCCGGCACCTGATGGCTTCACCTGGGGTCTGTTGGGGCCTGTGTCCTGAGCAACGTCCTCTTAGACTTCCCGAGATGAACCACAAACATGCGCATCAGGACGGTGGTCCAGTGCCGCGTGGCGCCGGACCAACAAGACAAGTTTGAGCAAATTGCGAGGCAGTGTTGCGAGGCTGCCGAAAAGGAAGGGGGTCTCATGCAGTACCTCTGGTTCTGGGATGACGCCCACGAGCACGTGACCATCCTGGAAGAGTACGCCAACGATCAAGCAATCCTTCGGCACCTGCAAGGACCGGTTGGCACCCAGTTTTTGCCTCGCCTTACGGAGATTTGCGATGTTCTCGCCATCCATGTGGAGGGCAAAGTTGGACCTGATGCGCACGCGGCCCTGGAGCAGTATGGTGCGTCCTTCGAGAGCCAAATTGCGGGCTTCACGCGACTGACCACGGCTTAGCCCAACGCTTATCATCCTGCTCGGTGCCGAGGGGTTTAGGCAGCCATGCTCGCGGGGCGCGTCGCCACGGCCCTCGCTTTGACGTCTTGGACGGAGTGCGACACTGTCCAGGAACCATATGCAGTTCAATGATCTGCCCATCGCCGACGGCACGAAAGACGCCGTGGCCGCCATGGGCTACGAAGAAGCCACTCCCATTCAAGAAGC
Organism: Thermoplasmatota archaeon; assembly: GCA_041622975.1. Taxonomy (GTDB): domain Archaea; phylum Thermoplasmatota; class E2; order JACPAO01; family JAHFTW01; genus JBFJXH01. The sequence continues at coordinate 362 of JBFJXU010000271.1, read as the reverse complement.
CGCCATCCCCCACATGCTGGACGGACGCGACGTCATCGGCCGTGCCCAAACGGGCACCGGCAAGACCGCCGCCTTCGGCATCCCCCTCGTCAACCATCTGCGCGATGCTGACGACGGCATCCGGGGACTCGTGCTGTGCCCCACGCGGGAGCTCGCCCTCCAAGTGACGGAAGTCCTCACGGACCTCGCCAAGGGTAGCCGCATCCGCGTCGTCCCCGTGTACGGCGGTACAGGGTTCAACCAGCAGGAAATCGGCTTGCGCCAGCGCTGTCCCCTCATCGTGGTTGCGTGCCCCGGTCGCCTCCTCGACCTAATGGGGCGCGGCAAGGCTCGCCTTGACGACGTTGAGATGCTCATTCTTG
>JBFJXU010000270.1:0-1786 GCA_041622975.1 Thermoplasmatota archaeon | reverse complement strand
TCGTCATGGGGCAGGGGGACGCCGCCCGCCTGCAGGGGCAAATGGAACGCAGCCGTGGCAAGGTCAATGGTGCTCACGGCACTGGTGTCGTCCGCCCGAATATCGCCTGAGTCGTTGGCGAGGCGAAGGATGACGGTACTACCTGCAGGGATGACATCGAACTGCGGGTAGAAGTCGATGCGGAGCGTGTACGGTTCGCCGGGCGTAACGGGCTCGGGTGAATTCCAACCGTGGCGGTGGCGGGTGTCCTGGTAGCCAGCGTTTTGGCACACACTTTGGCCGCCGCCGTTGAGCATGCACCGCTCGCCGTCGACGCGGAGTTCCGCGACCCAGTGGGTGTCATCGCTGCTGGTGGCGTTGAAGGTCAGGTAAGGGCGGCCAAGGAGGCGCAGGTCTTCGTCCGTTTGGAAGGAAAACTCGACGAATGACGGATGGCCCGTTGCAGCGGCGGCTGCAGTTTCGGCCGTTGGGGCGTGTGGACCGGGGCCGACGACGTGGCGCTGGTGGTCGTGGATTGTCACTTCACCGGTTCCGGGTTCGAAGTCGAGCCGGCCGTCTTCATGCAAACCAAGCGATTTCCAGTTGGCGTTTGCCGGAGGGAAGTCCGCGATGCCCCACCATTGCTCGCCATCGTCCTCGATGAGCACAGGGGGAAGTACGTCCAGAATCCCGGTGTTGGCTTCCTTCAGGAAATGGTCGTACCAGGCAGTAAGGATCCACAGCCAGTCCTCGCGGTCAGGGTAGGCGTGCCGCCATTGACCAAACAGGCCACGCTTCTCGCTCTCGATGTCATTGAACAACGGGTCGATGTGGATGGGGCGTACATTCCAGTCGGCCAGTCCATGCACGTGCAACACGCTCGCGGTGATGTTCTTGGCCATTGGGCGGTAGTCGCGTTCGGCCCAGAAATCGCTGCGGTCCCCGGAAAAGTCGGTTCCGGCCATGAACTGTTCAGACTGGCATTCCAGTTTCTCCGGATAGAGGGCCGCGTCATCAGGGTGCAGGCTGGGCACGGCGCTAAGCGCGAAGTAGGAAGCCATGCCACTGGTCGGCTGGGTTTCGTAGGGGACGCCGTTGTAGAAGTTCCACTCGTATTGATTGGAGACGCTGGCGACCGGCACAATCGTCTTGAGGTGCTCGGGAGCCAGCATGGCTGTGGTGAATTGGGTTTCACCGTCGTAGGAGGCGCCGTACATTCCTACGCGGCCGTTACTCCAGTCTTGCGTGCCAAGCCATGTGACGTAGTCGACGCCGTCCTGCCATTGCTCAGGACCGCTTTGGTCGATGCAGCCACCGGCACGGTGGTTGCCGCGAACATCGGCAAATGCTACTGCGTAGCCACGGGGGACGAAGAAGTCCACAAGGAATGAGTTGTATGCAGGGTCGGCTAGTTCTGGTCCGCCTTCGCCGCCATCGGCTGCTTCACCGGGGGCAGGCAACTGGTACGGCGTGAAGGTGAGAATCACGGGGACAGGTTCCGTGGTCTCTGGGAGGTAGTAGTCCACGTAGAGCTGCGTGCCAGTCTCACCGACGAAGGTGTGTTCGTAGTGGCCTGCAATGTGGTAAACGGGTTCGCTGACGGCGACAAGGTCTTCGGGACCGCCGGCCTGGGCGTCAACGTCATCCGTGAGGCAACCGGACAGGCCGGCGGCGACGAGGAGAATTACGGGTAAGGTTCGGTTCAGCATGTGAAGCACTCCATGGGTTCAGGTTGGTAGGTATCGGGGGCAGGGTCCCCGATTGGGAGGTTGAGTAGGCCCACCATCATGTCGAAAGCCATGGCGGC
>JBFJXU010000269.1:0-1823 GCA_041622975.1 Thermoplasmatota archaeon | reverse complement strand
GCTTCGCAGCAGCCGCAGCGGCACCGGCGGCGGCCTTCTTGCTATCGGAGGGCGCGGGGGCGTTGCCCGTCTCGTCCGAGACTTTCAGCCGGGCACTGCACTGAGGGCATTTCGCGGTCTTTTGGCCGCTCTTGACCGTGAACACGTGGCCACATTGAGCACATGCGATGGGTTCACCACTTGCGCCATCATCCTTTGGCGAGGCGCTCTTGCCGGCCGCGCCTTTGGCTTTCTCGGTTACCTCGCGGGCCTTCTTGGCTTCCGCTTCCGCTTCTTTCCGGATTTTTTCTGCTTCCTTGGATGCGGCGGCCTTGGCTGCTTGGGCTTCCTTCTCTGCTTGGCGGCGGGCTTTCTCCGCGTCCTTCTGCGCCTGCTTACGGATGCGCTCGGCTTCCTTCTCCGCCTGTGCCTTAGCCTTCTCGTGGTCGAACAAGGGCTTCTCCGGCTTGCGGGGCTGGTGAATGGAGCGCTCGGGGTGCGTTTCCTCCTTGTCCAGGTTCCGTCGGAACCGAGTTAGGAAGCCCCGTTGAGCCTCATGCTTTGCTTCCTCGGCAAGCGCGGCGTCATCGATGGATTGACTCGCCTCTGGCTTGGTGGGAGGCTCTGGGTGGACGAACGGCTGTCGGTAGGCGCAGTAGGGGCAGCGACCACGGGGCAGACCCACGGCCACTTGGAAGTCCTCCTGGCAGCGAGCGCAGTCGTGGTGGTGCGTCTCGCGGATGTAGTCCTTGGCAGGAACGATGCCACCGCGGGTCACGACGGGATCTGCGGGGACCTCCGGTTCTTCGCGGGCGCGCTGGACGAGGCTTTCTACGAGTCGCAGCGTTTGGCCGCAGTTGGGGCATTCGGCGCGGGGGGCATCCCCCGGTACGTCGAAGTCATGCTCGCAGTGCGGGCACGTGGTCTCGTAGACTGTCACTTCTGGCGGGACTGGGGGACGCGACTTAAACGGCCCGACGGGAGGGTGCCTGCCGATTCCTTAGCCACGAAGGCGTGGACTGGTGTCGAACAGGCGCCACACAACCCCGGCAAGGAAGACGACCCACAGGGTGAGGACCAGCGCTGATGGCCCCCAAGGAAGGTCGGCTGAACCCAGGGTCGTGGCTCGTTGGGCGTCCACGATGTAATAGATGGGGTTGAAGCGGCTGGCCGTTTGCAGGCCCGGGCTTAGATTGCTCACGGGGTAGAAGACGCCACCAAGGAAGGTGAGGGGCGTCAAGAGGAAGGTATTGGGGACGAAGATGTGGTCCCAGCGGCTGGCATAGAGGCCGGCAATCATGCCAATGAGTGCAAACAGGGTACAAGCCAGGGTCAGGACCACTAGGAATGGCAGCCACGCCACGTTGAAACCGCCACCCACAGGGAGGCCAATGAGGAGGGTGAGGCCACCAATGATGATGCCACGACTTGCGCCGCTCAACGCATAGGCAAGGACCACTTGCAACGTGGTCAACGGGGATGTGAGGACATCCTCGATGTAACCGGCGCGCCGTCCGTCAAACACGCTCGTAGAGGTGTTGGCATAGGCATTGCTGATTGCTCCTTGAATGATGAGGCCAGGAACCAGGAAGGTGAGGTAGGGTACGCCGGCGAAGTCGCCGATGCGGTCGCCGAGGGCGTGGCCAAAGACAAAGAGAAACAGCACCGCCGACAGGACGGGGGGCACAATTGTCTGGCCCCAGACGTTCCAGTAGCGAGCCATTTCTCGACGAATGAAGAGCCACATGCCCAGGGTGGATTGGGTAATCATGCAGACCTCCTTGTGAGTTGGACGAATACGTCTTCGAGACGGCTTTGGTTCACTTGGACGTCGTGGACTGTGC
>JBFJXU010000268.1:0-1851 GCA_041622975.1 Thermoplasmatota archaeon | reverse complement strand
GTGGATGGCGCCATCGTCGATTACTTGGCACGGATCATCGACGCCACCCGAGACCACGCTGACCTCGCCGCAGGGAGCAGTCCCCGTGGTAGCCTAGCGCTGGTCAAACTTGCCCGGTCCTACGCGGCCATCCGCGGCAGATCCTTCGTGGTCCCCGACGACATCCAACACCTTGCAGTCGCAACGCTCGCCCATCGCTTGATTCTCACCACGGACGCCCGCGTCCGAGGCCGCACCACGGCCGAGATTGTCGAAGAGATCATTGACAACGTACCTGTGCCGCGGCGAGCCTGACCATGGCTGGATTGCTCCGTCTCCTGTGGACGAAGCAAGCCGCAGCCTATGGCGTCATTGGGGCGCTCACCTGTCTCGGTGGTGCCCTGGCTGGCCTACCTGGCGTCGCCCTATTGGGTGGCACACTCTTGGTTTGGATTGCTGTTGACGCCCTGTTGGCCGGCACTGGCCACCCACATGTCAAGATGGATGTCCAGCCGCTGCGCGTCGCCGAAGGGCGCGAAGCAAGTGTTGCCGTGGATGCAAGTCATGTTCGTCGCCACCACCAGTTCCTCGTGCCTCTGGGGCGGGGCTTGCGAGTGGCCGACGATGCCAGTAACGTTTGGACTCCTGCGGCGGCCGGCTCGTTCCACATGGACCTCGGCGTGGTGGCGGAGGTGCGCGGTCCCCAAGCCGTTGGCCCCGTCCACGTGCGGCGCTGGAGTCCGAGTCGGCTGTGGATTAGCGATGTCATCGTCACGGAGGAGGTCGCCATGGATGTGGTGCCTCGCATGGAGGACCTCAGTGAGGTGCGGATTGTCAGTAAGACGCTGCGGCCGCAAACTGGACGGTTCCCATACAATCAGCCGGGTGAGGGTATGGAGTTCTTTGCGCTGCGAGAGTACCAATCCGGCGACAGCATCCGTGCCGTCAACTGGAAGGCCTCCGCCCGCAGCGAGGGGCTCATTGTCAATCAACGCCAGCGGGAAACCGAGAGTGAAATTGTCATCATGTTGGATGCCCGGCTCGTTGCTGGAACCGGCCCGGCTGGGCATTCGCCGCTGGACCGCAGTTGCCGCGCTGCACTCGCCGTGTACGCGGATGCGGCGGCCAGTAAGGATATCGTCCGATTCATTGCGTATGGTGACGGCGTCGTTCGCATGCCACGGGATACACCGGGGGGTAAGGTCCACACCTTCGAGGATATCCTCGCCCGGCTACCGGCCCAGGGCATGACGTCATCTGGCGATGCCTGGCACGAAATCCGTCGAGACATCAAGCTGCACGGGCCCGCCTTCATCTTTACGAGCGCCGAGGGCGACCCCACGCTTCCGGGCGTCGTGGGCAATCTCATCGGGCGATCTCATCCGGTCACCGTCATCAGCCCCCAGCCGGCCGGCCCCGCCTGGGATGAAGATGAGGCCCGCCAGCGCCGCCGCGAGAAGGCACTCAAGGCCATGCAGGACCTCGGCGCTGAAGTAGTGGATTGGTCGATGGACGACAACCTGAGGGCTGAAGCACCGGAGGCAACGCGAGTCCTATGATCGTCGTGAGCGTCTTACTCCACGTGTTGACACTTGCCGCCTGGGCGTTCCTAGTGGCTGATGGTAGCCCATGGGCCATTGCGGCTGGCTTGGTCAGCACCATTGCCGTGAGTTTCGCGTATGGTGGGCGCTTCCGGCCGTGGAGCGATCGCCTCGCGTGGTTTGCTTCGTTTACCTTCATGTTCTTCGCCCCGCCCCAGGACCTGTTACTCGCGGTGCTCCTAGTCCCGGTCCTTGCGGGGTCTTTGCACGTGGGTCCGAGGGGCAGTCCCGCGCCGTATGTGCCCCGGCTGCTGCTGGCATACGCCGGCAT
>JBFJXU010000267.1:0-1859 GCA_041622975.1 Thermoplasmatota archaeon | reverse complement strand
GGCACCGCGGAAGGACAGGGGATTGCTGACGGCCTTGCCAGTACCCGGGCTAAACAGGTTGGCCACGGAACTGTCGAGTTCACAGTACAGGACCACGCAGTAACCCATGATGTTCTGGGGCAGCACGCCGTCACCTTGCACGCGGCCATCGAATTCGAGGTCTACGAATTGTTCAACGACGAACGGGACGCCATCGCCATCGACGTCACCAGGGGTGGAGTAGTAGTCGTCGGGGTCGCTGCCTTGGGCCCCCTCGTCATCATTGGTGTAGCCGTCGCCGTCGCGGTCGGTGGGCGTGGAGCGTTCCCAGCGGGGGTCGCTGTTGGCCTCGATTTCTACTTGGTCGCGGAAACCGTCCACGTCGCTGTCAACGGCCCAGCAAAGGAGGCCGGAGTGGTACTCTTGGCCGTCGAGGAGTCCGTCGAAGTCAGTATCCATGATGGTGGGGTCGCAGCCGCCGTAGAATTCGAAGTGGTTGCCGAGGCCATCGCCGTCAGGGTCATCAAACATGCCCTGGGAGAGGTCGCCCCAAAAGTGGAGTTCCCAGTAGTCGTACAGGGTGTCGCAGTCCACGTCGTGCGGGCGGCACCGGAACTTGGTAGGGTCGCTGCCCTTCTCAATCTCGTAGCCATCGCCAAAGGAATCGCCATCCGTGTCGAAGATATCGGGGTCGGTGCCGATCTGGGCTTCTTCGCGGTTTGTCAAGCCGTCGGCATCGCGGTCGTGCGGCGTACTGGCGGGGTCGAGCCAATCGCTGCCAGCGAGGGTCTCCTCCGCGTTGTTGAAGCCGTCGCCGTCCGTGTCGACGTTGTCGAGAAGGTGCTCAGCCGGCTGGGCACTCGCCGTGGCCGCAATGAGCAGGAATGAGATGAGCAACGTTGCACGCATAGGGGTTCGTCCACCTCGTGTGATAGACTCCAGTCCCCTTATGCGAACAAAAGGGTTGTTGTGTGCGCCACACGCCAACGGAAGGGAAAGCCGCTGGATTCGAGTCGTCAAGCGCGGAACGTTGCGTATGCCTTGCCCGTGTTTTCGTTGATGCGTTGGACCGCTTGGCCGTAGAATCTGTGTTCGACCTTGTTCGGCTGTACAGTTCCCTTGTCGGGAAAGCTCAGCCAGGCATCGATTGTTGTTCGACCCCCCGGGTCGTCGATGGCGATGCCGTAGTCAATGGTCCGCGTTGTTCGTCGCAGAAAGTCGTCTAATAGACCGGTGTAGCGTCCTCCGCTGCACTGCTCCTTGTCGGTCACCACGCGCCGTTCGTGGGTGTCCACGTTGACGCATAGGGCACCAAAGACATCTGTGGGGCTGCCTCCCACGAGGTCGGTCACGGATTCGTCGAAGCGAATGGTGGGCGGCTGCCCCTGGGCATGCTTGTACGAGATGCGCATGGCACTTGACCATCCCTCGATTTCACCCGCATCGTCAAGTCGCTTAAGGGGCAAGTAGTCAGCCGCAAGGAGCCCAAAAGATTGCAGCATGGCTTCCACGCGGAATTCGTCGTCGCCGGCCCGGTCGCTGCGGCCGATTACGGACACGTCCACGGGGATCCAGGGGTTTTGTTCGTCCACGGAGCCGCCGTAGAAGTCAACCCAAGCGTGGAAGCCGTTGACGCTGCCCGCTAGGTAACCCGACACAAGGCGAGCAGGCACCCCGGCGGCGCGTAGCAGACTCGTGTACAGCGCGGCCAGGTCACGGCAAACGCCGCCACCGTTGTCAATGGTACCCACAGGATCGAGCAAGTCATCGCGCTCCAGGCGAGCCACGTCGTACTCTAGCGTGTCGTACATCCACCGATAGAGGGCCAGAGCGGCCTCCATGGTATTCATGTCGGGGTCAACCACGTCGTCCACGATGGC
>JBFJXU010000266.1:0-1872 GCA_041622975.1 Thermoplasmatota archaeon | reverse complement strand
GCCGCGGATGGTGGAGCCATCCATGGGCCCATTGGGTGTTTCAAAGTCTCCGAAGCCCCGGTCGGCTTGCGGGTCGAAGCCGATGAGGTTGACGCTGGGTTCCACGAAGTCCCCGCTCGTGATGCTGGCCGCCCATATGGCGTTGGGCGCAATAGCATCGAAGCGCGCGGCAACTGCAGGGTCGGCGGCCAGTTCTCGGTAGACATCTTCGGGGAAGTACGAGAATCCATCCATCTCCACGGTATGGTCCACGTGGCCGAGCGCTTGGTACACGGCGCCACGGATGGCAAGCCCCGCCGAATCCCCCGCCACCATGGCACTGCTCATGATGGCCGTGCCGACCATGAGACCAGCAATGACGGTCGCCGTCTGCCGGGGATTACGCGCTGCGTTGCGCACGGCCATGCGCCACAGGATCGGGCGTCGCATGGCGGCCACGGCGACGATAAGGGTAGCAATGGCCGCCAGGGTGAGCAGGGTGGCGCTTGCCATTAGACGCGCCGGGCCGATGCCAATTGGATGGGGCGGCCTTCCCCTTCAGTCTCGGCGCGGATGACGCCGGATTCCATGTGGATTATGCGATGGCACGACTGGGCAATGGCGGGGTCGTGGGTGACGATGACGTACGTTGCTCCCCGGTCGCGGTTGAGTTGGTGCAGGAGGTCCAGGACATCTTGGGCGTGGTCGGTATCCAGATTCCCGGTTGGTTCGTCAGCCCATACGATGGCCGGCTCGTTAACGAGGCTGCGGGCAATAGCGACGCGTTGCTGCTGGCCCCCGGACAGTTCCTTGGGCTTGTGGTCTCCAAAGTCTGCAAGGTCCACCTGCGCCAGCGCGGCATCGGCGCGCCGTGCGGCTTGCTGGGGGGTTACGCCACTGACAAGAAGTGGCAGTTCCACGTTCTCACGCGCCGTGAGTACGGGTAGTAGGTTGAACGACTGGAAGATGAAGCCCATGCGGCGGGAGCGCAATTTGGTGCGGTCGCGGTCGCGCATCACGGCGAGGTCGCGGCCCTCGACAGTGACCTTGCCGGCGTTGATGTCATCCAAGCCACTCAGGCAATTGAGGAGCGTTGTCTTGCCGCAGCCGCTTGGGCCCACGACGGCAACCATTTCTCCCTGCTCGACTGCGAGGTCGATGCCCTTGAGAGCCTCAACGCGTAGGCGCCCCGATTCGTATACCTTCTCGACGCCTACGGCTTCGACGATGGCCACGCCATTGGCCAGATGTCAGGCGGGATAATGGTTGCCTGGATGAGACGCGCGCTAGTGGTTGTGGCCATGGCCTGCCTCGTCGGCAAACAGGATGGGCTCCAGGTAGCCAAGCGCAACCATGGCGCCGAGTCCAATTGCTAGGCCGGCGGCGATAATCCACGTGTGGCGGGCACCGTGGTGGTGGAGTTCGGGCACGAGGTCTGCGGCGGCGATGTACACGAAGCCGCCCGCAATGGCTGGGACGGCAAACTCCTGGACGCCATCGCCCACGGTGACGGCGACCGCTGCACCCAGGAATGCAGCCAGCGCACTAGCGAGGTTGAGAAGGAGCGCCCGGCCCTTGCTAAAGCCTGCTTCGATCAGGATGGCGAAGTCGCCCAGTTCTTGCGGGACTTCGTGCAGGAGGACGGCAATGGTGGTGGCAAGCCCGAGGCTGATGTCGGCTAGGTAGGCTGCGGCAATGATTATGCCATCCAGGAAATTGTGCGCAAAGTCGCCAACCAGGCTGACGATGCCGAAGGGAGCGACGTGTTGTTCGTCGTGATGGTGCTCGCCGTGGCTGTGGTCGCGACGCAGCACCGTTTCGACGACGAACATGACCGCGAAGCCCGCCAGGGCAATCCCGCCAATCCGCGGGGTGAAGCCGTCGTGGGCGGCT
>JBFJXU010000265.1:0-1890 GCA_041622975.1 Thermoplasmatota archaeon | reverse complement strand
CCTTGCGCTGGAATTGGACCTTGGGTGCTTCGGCGCTGGCTGCGGCGGCCCCGTTGGCAATCTTGGCGGGGTCATCTTCGACCACTTCCGCTTCGTGCTCTTCGGGTGCGTCGCCGTCACCGGGAGGGCCCCATTGGGGTATGTCCTCGTCGGCGTCCTCTTGGGTTGCGGCCTGTGCCGGCTCCTCGGGTGGCGCTTCCCGGGGGGGCTGCGTGCCCGGTGTCGGGGGGGCAAAGGCGGCATGCGATGAGTCATCTGCGTCCTCCTCCACAGGGGCTGGGGATGGTGCTGGAGCCGGGGGAGGTGTGGCAGCGGCCATGGGGTCGCTGCGCCGACCACGGATTTGGATGTCGGCACTACCGACTAGGAGGGTGCGGAGTTTCAGCCGCTTGCCGCCGCCAATGTCCACGTAGTCGTTGACGTACACGCCGCGGTCCGCTTCACGCGGGTAGAAGAACGGGTGGACCATGCCTTGGGCAGTCTGCTCGGCGGGGCCCCAGGATTTGCGGGCACGGGGCATGGCGCCGAGGTCGAATGTAGCCAGGCCGCCACCGACTAGGTGTGCGGGTGTGGGAATCCACTCCGCCTTGGGTTCGGGTTCCGGTTCAGGGGTGGGTTGCGGCGCGGGTTCTGGGGCAGGCGCCTCGTGGTCGTCGGTGCCCTCTTCGCCGGGCTGTTCATCCCATTCGGATTCATCCCACTCGGGGTCGGGGATGTAGTAAGCATCGTCGTCCTTCTCCGCTTCCTCCGGTTGGCGTTCCCTGAAGAGCAGGATGACCATCACGAGCAACGTGATGGCGACTGCAGTGAGGAAAATGGCCAGCAGAATGGCGATTAGTTCCACATTGTTGAGGACGCCACCGTCGGCACCGCGGTTGCGTGCAAACAGCAGGAATACGAAGGCCTCTGTGGCCAGGAGGGCAAGCAGGAACAGGATGCTGCCGACCCAGATGCGCGTGGTCGAGCGGGCCATGACTATCCACGCGAGGGCGCTTCGCTTTATGCCTTTGCTGTTTGCTGGAGGGTCTTGGCTAAGGCTGCGAGTGCCTTGCCGCGGTGGCTTACTTGCTGCTTCTCGTCAGGTGTGAGTTGGGCGAACGTGGCGTCGTGAGGCGCCCCTTCGGGGGTATTGTCGGGGATGAAAATGGGGTCGAACCCAAAACCTGCGTCGCCGGCCATCCGGTCGGCGATGCGGCCCTTGCAGGTGCCCAGGATGTCGTGGTGCTTTCCGTCGGCGTCCACGAAGTGAATGTTGGCTTGGAACGTGGCGCTTCGCAGTTCGTGCTCAACGTCTCGCAGGAGGTGAAGGATGCCCTGGCACCCGATGGTGTCGTGGGTGTACGCAGAGTACACGCCGGGGAATCCCCGTAGTGCCGTCACGAAGAGGCCGGCGTCTTCCAGGATGAAAGGAGGTTCAATGCCTCGGCCAACCAGGTGGTCGGCGCCTGCCTTGGCCACATCTTGCAACGTATCGGCTTGAATCTCCGGGTAGCCGCGATCCTCGCCGACCACGTCAATCCCGAGTGGGGCGAGCGCATGGCGGGCTTCCTTGAGTTTTCCGGGGTTGCCGGTGACGAAGGTCAGTTGCACAAGTGCACCACGGCGAGCCTCCGTCTTACCGGTATCGGCCACGGCTCCGGACTTCTTCGAGGCGGCTCATGACGTCCGCCGGGTCTCCCCGTTCTTGCTGATACCCGCCCAAGAAGGAGGCCAAGAGTTGGGCGGCGCGGGGGTCGGTGGCTGTCAGTGCCTCCTCAACGAGGTGGAGGTCCACTGCCCTGGGCTCCACTTCGCGGGTAGCCTGCCCCAGCCCGAAGTCGATGATGACCAGGTCGCCGTCCTCCACGAGGACATTGCTGGTTGTGAGGTCCCCGTGTGTGACGCCGGCGT
>JBFJXU010000264.1:0-1894 GCA_041622975.1 Thermoplasmatota archaeon | reverse complement strand
GGGGGCCCACTCGTGCACATCGAGTCCGGCAAAGCGTTGGGCCTAGTCAGCCAGTTTGGCGTCTTCAACATCCCACCCACTACCGATGTGGGTCCGACCATTGAAGGCGCCCTCGCCTACGCCGCGGACAACGGCTACGCTGTGACCCTCCGCACGGTGTGAGCGAAGGGGGGCCGGGGGACTCGGCCCTGCGCGAGCGTCGCCTGGCCTTTTTAACGCCGTTCAACTGGCCACCTCCGTGAAGGTCCTCGGGTTCACTGGGATGCCAGGCGCCGGCAAGTCGGAAGCCATGAACGTCGCCAGGGCACAGGGCCATCCCGTCGTGCGCATGGGCGACCTGATTTGGGAAGAGGTGGAACGCCGGGGCCTCCCCAGGACCTCGGAGTACGTTGGCCCCGTGGCCAATGGCATGCGGGAGGAGCACGGCCCAGACATCTGGGCCTTGCGCACCGTAGAGCGCATCCAGACAGGCCACCCCGACTCGCCCATTGTGCTCATCGACGGCATCCGCTCCATCCATGAGGTCGAAGTGTTCCGACGTGAACTGGCTGACGACTTCACACTCGTGGCAATCCACACCCCAGAGTCGGCGCGGTTCCACCGCATGACGACGAGGGCTCGTGACGACGACCCGGCCGACGAGGACGGCCACCGTGCCCGTGACCAGCGGGAAATGGGCTGGGGCATTGCTCGAACCATTGCACTAGCCGACGAGATGATTGTCAATGACTCGTCCCTGGACGCCTTCAAGGCGAAGGTCGCCGATTTACTGGAGCGACTCTAGCACGCCGTCGATGCGATCCAAGTTATCCCCGAAAAATGCCGCCAAGTCCACGGGTTTGCCCTTGGGCTGGTATTGGCGATCCACGTCAATGGGGTGCAATGGCTCCCAACCGAAGCGATCGCACAGAGCGTCGATGGTGGCCTGCTTGTCCGCCTGGAAGTCCTCGTAGCGGACCAGGTGTAACGTGTCTTGGTTTGCTTCGTAGACGCGCCTAGCAATAGCAAGGCGCTCGGCAAGCGCCTCAACGTAATGGGTGCTGGTTCCACCAAGCCACCTAGCATCAAAGGCCGCCTGCCAATGTTTGGGCAGATGGCTAACATCCGGGTTTTGCGCCAGAGTACCGGGCAGCCCGAGCCGTTGCAAGATGCTTCGAATCACTTGCGCCGGTTCTCGCTCGATGTACAAGTGTTCCTGGCGCTTGAACTGCGGCTGGAACCGAGGGTAAAGGAACGACAACATGGGCGCCTTGATGATGTCGGTCCGGAACGACTCCTTGTGCCGTCGCATGAATCGACGGGGGCTCACTTCGCCAGCGACCAAAGCCTTGGCTTCGGCAAGGTTTGCGCCCACCACATCCAAGGTCACGGAGCGGCCGGCCCGCTGGGCAAGGAGTGCCGCGATGGCCGTGGTGCCGCTCTTTTGATGGCCGACGACGAGGAGGGCATCCTTGTTGTGGCCCCGAATCAAGCGACCGCCTTCTCGTTCCACTTCGCCCGCAGTTCATCCTGGGCTTCTTCCCAGGTGTTGGTGTTGGCGTAGCGGGCAGCCGTTCCCGTTTCCGAGTTCCATTGCCACAGTTCGACGCCGGCAGTTGTCAGCAGGCCAATGGCGAGGGGGTCGGCGTATTCTTCTTCGAAAATCACGCGGGCGATGCCACTGTTTGCGACCATGCGGCTGCATTGGGTACAGGGTTGCGTTGTGCAGTAGAGGTCGGCTCCTTGAATGGATACGCCGGTAGTGGCTGCTTGAATGATGGCGTTTTGTTCAGCGTGCAGGCACGGGCATACGTCGGCCATCATGCCACTGGGAATTTGGAGTTCATCCCGGATGCAGCCGGTGTCGCATGGATGCGGGAAGCCCTTGGGCGCCCCATTGTACCCCGTCGTGAGT
>JBFJXU010000263.1:0-1949 GCA_041622975.1 Thermoplasmatota archaeon | reverse complement strand
CGGCATCACAACGGCGTTCGTGGAGTACCGCGGACCCGGCGGCGTCGGCGGCGTGCCGACGGAATTCACCGTCACGGTTCCCGATGTCCCGGCTTGCGACGGGCAAGTTGGCATCTTGGTGGACCCGGCAGGTTTGCTAGGTGACCCTGCGCAGCCTCTTCAGACGCAGGATTACTTCCTGTTCTACGACGCCCAGAACTACCCGAGCCGGGTCACGTTCACGCATGTTGGAACCAACGACCCTGACTCGGATGGCGACGGCGTTCCCGACAGCCAAGATGCGTTCCCCAATGACCCGACGGAGTGGGCGGACTCGGATGGCGACGGTGTGGGTGACAACAGCGACGCTTGCGAAGGCCACGATGACGACGCGGACTTGGATGGCGACGGCATTCCCGATGGATGCGACACCTCCACCCACGTGGTCGAAATCACGGACCCCCTCGATGGCAGCACCGTTGAGCCGGATGTGACCGTCAGCGGCACCATGTTCAGCAACGGCGGCACCGCCAGCAGCAGCGACATGGTCCACTTGATGAAGGAAATCCCCGAGGGCGGCTTCCTGGGTCAAGTGATGGATGCCCACAGCTGGACGCCCGAAGCTGCCTACAGCAGCAGCATCGGCCCCGGCACGCCCATCGGCATGGCGTTCACTCCGGGCGCGGACGGTCCCGATTACATTTGCACCAGCAACTTCGTCTGGAAGGATCAGCACGGCAAGGCCTACTTGGGCGCCGCCGGCCACTGCTTCATTCCGTCGGGTTACCGCACCACCCACGGCGCCAACGCGCCCGACGTGCCCCTGTACGACCCGTCGGATGCAACCATTTGGGCTTGCTACGCCGACTGTGCCTTCGGTGGCTACAGTGCCGGCTTTGCGGAAATTGTCCTGGGTAACTACGTGGAACTCGGCGACGTGGTGTACGCCCGTCAAGACCCCGCCAATGGCGACGTGACCTCGGACGGTGACGGCGTCGGCTGGGATTTCGGCATCGTGGAAATTCCGGATGCCCTGCTCGATTACGTGGACCCCACCATGCCCGGCTGGGGTGGACCCAACGGTGAATGGCACCAGGACTCGTTCCTGCTGCCCTTCTTGTTGCACGGCAACGCCGCCTTGGTCGGCGAAACCGCAGCCACCAAGACCCGCACCGGCACCAGCCTGGGCACCTTGGACGGCTTGAGCTGGGAGGCGGTCACCGTATCCTACGGTGGCGACTCCGGCAGCGCGGTCAGCATCCTCAACGACCCGGTTCTCGGTCCGGAAGCCATGGGCTTGCTCACGCACGGACGCGGCGTTGGCATCGGCCTGCCCATTGTGGGTGGCGTCGGTGCACCGCTGCCGCTCTCCAGTGGCACCTTGCTGGGCCAAGCCATCAACATGGCCTTCGACGACGCGGGCCTGTGCCTGCGGCCGCTCATGGCCGGCGAGGACGTCCACACGGCTCCTGGCCCCAGCACGTGCAACATCGTGACGCCTGACCCCGCGCAAGTGGAGTTGAGCGTGGATGGCGGTGCGTGGCAGGAAACCACGGAGGACTGGAGCACGGACACGTGGACCACGCAACTCACGGGACTCAGTGCCGGTGAGCACACGGTCACCGCCCGCTTGGTGCAGGAAGGCACCGAGCTCGCCACGGACAGCATCACCTTTGTGGTCGAGTACCCCGACTCCGATGGCGACGGTGTCCCCGATGACCAAGACGTGTGTCCCGGCCACGACGACAAGGCGGACCTGGATGGCGACTCGATTCCGGATGGTTGCGACAGCGACCGTGACGGCGATGGCACCAGCAACGCGGACGAAATGGCTGCGGGCACCGACCCGGATGATCCCTGGTCCTTCCCGCCCAACGAGATGAAGGGCGACGTGGATGGCGACGGTGTGCCGGACGAGCGGGACAACTGCAAGCACGAATTCAACCCCGGCCAACAGAACATGGATGGCG
>JBFJXU010000262.1:0-1955 GCA_041622975.1 Thermoplasmatota archaeon | reverse complement strand
GTCATCGAGGTGCCCTACGCCAAGGTAGACTCCTATTGGACGAATCTCGGAACGCGCAGCTTCGAAGTCCAAGCCTTCGTGACCGCAACCCTTGGCGTCGGGGCAGCCGTTGCAGCCTTCCGCATCGCCGCGCCAGGTACGCTGCAGCGCACGCAGGCGGCGTGGTACCTGGCGGCATTCGGCACATGGGAGGTCTTGCAATTGACTGCCATGGTGATGTTGGAGGTGGCGTTCAGGCAGGCGCAGCCAAGCGTCTGGCTCTACACCGTGGCCGCAGGGCTACTGATGCCCATCGCGTTGCTTCTCTTCATCCTCATGCTGGCGCTGGCAATTTTCAAGGCCCAACTGTTCGCTATCGATTTGAGAATCAAGATTGGCCTGCGCCGCTCGTTCATTTTGGCACCGTTTGCCGTGGCATTCTTTGTCACGACGGAGACCTTGGAGGGATTGGTTCCATTCGACTCTTACTGGCTCGGCCTTGGCGCCGCCGGGGCCCTCAGTCTGGTATTTGTGCCGCTTCATCGAGGTGCTACCCGCTTGGCAGACCACCTGATGCCAGGGGTTGAGGACACGCCAGTCTACCGCAAGGAACGGGCTCGCCGAATCTATGAGGCGGCACTGGCAGCCGCCCGAGAAGACGGGGAGGTAACTGAGAAAGAGCGCCGAATGCTAGACCAGTTGGTGCACGAGTTGGGCATTACAGACCCGTCGGCAAGTCATTGATTTTGGGGCCGGCCGGGAGGCGCGTCATGGAAGCGCCGTGTCGGGAGCGGCTTTGCAAGTGCAAGTTTCATCCCTGTTGGACCGAGCCAGCAAGTGACCTCGAGGCCATCGGGAACCTTGATGTCTCCGCCAACGCGATCGAAGAAGTTCCTGACGACTGCGTTAATGTCCGAAGTCAGTTCATCCAAGTAAGGCCAGGCAAGGGCTTCGTGGGGGTCCAGCGGCGTCAATAGGCGGTGCGTTCCATCTGCGAGCGTCATGAACACCTGGGTGTCGGGCCCTTCCCCGCAGACGCCGCGCAGGATATCATCGACGGTTTCGGGAGGTTTGAAACGAGCATATTGAGGGTCGGCGGGGCCGGGAAGCGGTGCTGGATGTGGCATCACGAATCCAAGCCCCCAACGTAATAAAATGGTGGCTGCCTGGCACGGCGCGCATTCCCATGTTAGAAACGTTGCACCCCGCGTTTCTTCCCATTGCCATGGCGGCCACGGCGGCGCTGGTGCTAGCGACCTATTTGGTGGCCACCTTGTTTCCATCCCGCCTGGCTCGCGCGCTGGCCCTACTGCTGTTTCTCAATGGATTGCTAGAGGCATTGCTCGTCTTTGGAGTCAACCAAAATTCATTTCATGGGGCGTTACGAGGTTATTTGTTCATCGCAATGCCGTTTGCGATCCTGCATTTCGGGACGTGCTTTCTTGATGACATTGCAGGCCGTCGGCGTCCATGGGGCATCATTTGGGGGGCCACTGCGATGTGCCTGATTTTCATCTACGCATGGGACCACGAAACCATGTACACACATGCAGGCAACGTGCGACCCCTTGGTTACCTTGTGGCCGGACAACCGATGGCGTGGGCGCTGCTTGCCTGGCTGATTGGGCGACACGCACTACGCGACCCCGCAAGGCGAACATCGTTGCGGTTGCTGACCTTAGGCTTAGCCCTACAACCGCTCTACATGCTTGCCTTCCGTGCACTAGTGTTTCTTCCCACTTGGGGCCATCCCACTCTGGGCCCCGAATTGGCGTCCTCTTACTGGGCAAGGGCGGAGTTGTTGGTGGCCCTGAGCCCGGCGGTACCGTTCATTCTACTCGCCAATTCGTGGCGCGACAGCCCATTCCCGGAGTCATGGCAATTCACACGGCGAGCAACACTCCTTGCTAGTGGGGCTGTTGCGTCTGCCATGGTCTCCATGGTCTACTTCGTCGAACTGCTGACGCCCCTCGCCC
>JBFJXU010000261.1:0-1956 GCA_041622975.1 Thermoplasmatota archaeon | reverse complement strand
TGCGTCGTCCTGTAATGTGCCGGCCTGCGCTGGCAGGGCAACAAGAAGGCATCCCATCAGCGCAGCAAGAGTGGCTCGCCTTTGTCCAACAACCATAGTAATCGAGGCGCGGATTCGATAATAAGTCCTATGGTCCCAGCGTCTAAACTGTCCTCACCTGTACGCTTAAACGGGGGTCCTCGTGTCGCCGCACATGAGCGATTTCGAGGCATTCCAAGCCAAGGTGAACGACCTAGTGTTCAACCACCCGGTGGTCACGAACAACGAGTACTGCAAGTGGGTCGCTGAAGGCAACATGACGGAGGAGGACATGAAGGACCTCACCATCCAGTTCTCCGTGTTCAGCCACTACTTCATGCAAGCACAGATGCTCAAGTGCTTCGCCGCCCAGACCCTGGAGCAATACCACTCCGGCAAGGAGATTCTCATGAACGAACTGGGGGTCTCCTTCGTCAAGCCCGGCGCCGACGCCGTGGACACCGCCGACCCCAACGCCGTTCCCACGGAAGGCACAGTCAACGGCGGCAAGTACCGCCACACTGCGGCTCACTTTGAGTGGCTCCTCAAGTTCGCTGAGCCCCTTGGCCTCGGATTCAACGAGATTGGCAAGTGGGCCATGGGCACCAAGGAAACCCACGAGTTCTGCAATGGCCTGAACGAATGGTACGGCAACCCCGACCCCTGCGTCGGCGCCGGTGCCTCGTACGCCGTTGAGAACTGGGCCGCCGCCGGTTTCTGGAAGCAACTCATCGCCGGCATCGAAGCCTACAACAACCAGCACAACGCGGGATTGAACCTCGGCTTCTGGAAGTGGCACGACATGGTCGAAGACCAGCACGCCGAACACACCCACGACGAACTCAAGGAAGACTTCGACGAGGAATGGTTCAACGAGGAGAAGTACCTGGAAGGAGCCGCCGCCATCCTCGACAAGGTGCAGACGTTCTGGGACGGCCTCAACAAGAGCCGCCTGGAGCGCCACGCCACCGTGGCTGCCTGAACACTCAAATCTAACCACGCCTGGGCCAACGTATGCGTTGGATGCTCTTGGGCGCCGTGCTGCTCGCAGGTTGCCTCACCACACCCGATGGAATCCCAGGCGACCTCACCGGCGAAGTCACGTTTCGACCAGCCCTTGACCTAGGGTCCATGCAATACGTGGCAGCCGCAGGCACCAGTTGCCTAGAGCCAGGTAACAGTGACTGCGGCCTCTCTGAACCGAGTGTGGAAGTGGACGGATTCGGCACCATCTACGTGAGCGGCGTCTGCTGCATTGGCGGTGCGCCGCCGGTGTACGTGAGTCGCGACGGAGGAGCGACGTTCCAAACCCTGGACCACCCCGTACGTGAGGCCTTCGGCATCGAAGGTGACTTCGCTATCGACGGGGACGGCGTGGTTTACTTCTCGGACATCGAGTTGGCCGCCAGTTTCCAAGTGACGGCGTGGGACGCCGACGGCACACCACTCCACCACACCAAGTGGCCGGCGCCGCCCCTCGTGGACCGCGACTGGATTCGCGCCGAGGGCTCCGGTCACTTGTATTACGCGTACAATTCCGGCCTCCAAACCCACGTGTACAAGTCCGAGGACGGCGGGCGGACGTGGAGTCCCATCCCCATCTATTCCACGGACTACGGCCTTGGCAACATCGCCATCCATCCGGGCAAGGAATTCTGCGTCATCGGCGGCTTTGATGATGGCCACCGCATGACGGGCTGCACCACCGACGGTGGCGCTTCCTGGCAACAAGAAGCAACAACAGTCCCCGCCAGCGGCGACTTCCCGGTCCCCGTGTTCGACGAAGCCGGCAACCTACACGTAGCCTCGAACGCCAACAATGTCATCCAGGTGACCACGCGCGGAACCGACGGTTGGCTTGAACCCGTCACTGTCAGCCCCGAAGGGAAGCACCGCATGCCTTGGCTGGCGGCGGGACGCGACGGCGGCCTCGCAGTG
>JBFJXU010000260.1:0-1971 GCA_041622975.1 Thermoplasmatota archaeon | reverse complement strand
GTAAGCGTTCTTCTCGTCAACATCGAAGACCCCGCCGAACCAGTGATTGTGGACCAGAAACCCATCCAGGGCCTCGGCCACGGTGTCTTCACCACGGACATCGCGGGGGACGAATGGGTCCTCACCATCACGGAGAACCTGGCCGAGGGCAGCCGCTTCTTCACACTGTTCGAAATTGTCGCCGACGAGAACCTGGGCCAGCGCCTCGACCCAGTAAGTATCTTCCAGGACCCTATGAGCGTGGACCACATTGCAAGTGCCGAAGGCCATAGCGACGGGTGGCTGGACCAACACCCCATCACGGGCGGCATCACCGGGTACTTTGTCGCCGGCACCAAGATGCTCCTCGTCGACTACTCCGACCCAACCTTCCCCCAATTGCTCTCCACATGGACCGACGTGCCACCCCAGACGGCCAGCGACCACAACCTCCACTCCATCCACACCGAGGACTTCCTGCGCGGCGACCGCCACTACACGTTCCTCGGCCCCGAAAACGGCCCCATGGGGGAAACACCCACGGGCGTCATCTGGGTCATTGATACCACGGACCCCACGGACCCGCGGGAAGTAGCTGCCTGGACCCTCCCGTACGACGCCGATTGGAGCGGAACCAGTTACAGCCCGCATTATCTCACGGTCGTCGGCGACACCATGTTCGTTGCCATGTACCACGGCGGTATCTGGGCAGTGGACTTGACAGGCATGGAGGACGGCTCGCCCGAATCCCCCATCAGCCTCGATTCCATCGGCGTTTTCCTCCCCGCCAACGAACCTCCTGCCCGCCCCGAAGGCGTTCCCTACACCGGCAGCACGCCCAATATCTTCGAGGCATTCTCGTTCCCCGATGGAACGCTCGCCACGTTCGAGAGCAACCCCGGCGTGTACACATTCCAATTCGACGCGGCCCAGCCGGCGCCCGCGCCGGAGCCTTGGGACATTCAACCGGTTGCACGATGACACGTCGATAGCAGTACCAGCAACATGAAATACGGCGGGCCCAGGATTTCAGCATGAATCAGGCCACGGCCGTAGCGTTGACTTGTGCGGTCGTCTTTGCTGGCTGCCTGGCTGATGAACCCCAGGAGGCTGAGGGCACGGATACCGAGTTGCCGGAACCCACGCCTGCCCCGCAGCCCACCAGCGATGCGTGCGACCCCACGCGTCCGGCGGTGAACCACCACGCCGGTGCGGCGCCCACGACCCTACAAGGCTCCGGCTCGGTAGCGCCGTGCATGGTCCAATTGCCTTGGGCATCACGTGAACCGACGCTTGGGGCCACGAGTGATGGGAGCATCGTGTTCGGACCCGCTACATCACCCGTTGCTATCGGCGGCGTGGCCGAGGTTCGCGGCGGCGGCGTCGCCATCAGTCAGGACGGTGGTGCCACATGGAATCGCCATGCGCCCGAATTCCAAGACCGGGAACAGCACCTGGTTTCCCAGGACCCGTACCTGTACGTGGATCCCTCCACGGACCGGATCTTCTACGAGGACCTGGTCACCGTAAACTGCGGCATGCTGTCATGGAGCGATGACCTGGGTGCCACGTGGCAAACCACGGCGGCAGGGTGCATGGAATTCGATCAC
This sequence comes from Thermoplasmatota archaeon, assembly GCA_041622975.1. Taxonomy (GTDB): domain Archaea; phylum Thermoplasmatota; class E2; order JACPAO01; family JAHFTW01; genus JBFJXH01. Next base: position 382 of record JBFJXU010000260.1, on the reverse strand, counting down.
CAGACCTTGTTCGCCGGGCCCCCGGTGACGAGTGCGACCATGAATTACCCCAACGTGGTGTATCGTTGTGCGGTCAATGCAGTAGCCTTGGCGGACGCTTCAACAGCCACGACGTGCCAACGCAGTATTGACGGCGGGCAAACCTGGCTTCCCCCAGGCCAACCGGCATTCCTCACGCCTATTGGGGGCACTGGGCAAGGCGGTAGGCCATGGTGCGACGGCGGCAGCGGCCACGGCGTAGCAGACGCGGATGGCACCATCTACTTGCCAAAGGGGCTCTGCAAACAGCCCTGGCTCGCCATCAGTCGCGACGAAGGACTGACCTGGACGCAAGTCCAAGTTGCGGACAACGGCATGCGGATCGACGAGAACGGAGCGATCG
>JBFJXU010000259.1:0-1980 GCA_041622975.1 Thermoplasmatota archaeon | reverse complement strand
CCGTAGTAGGCGCCGGGCGGGGGTAGGGGATCACCCGACTGCGCTGCGGCTGAACCGACGAGCAGGACGGCTAGGATGAGTGTTGTACGCATCATTGTTCCGTGGTACCGCGGCAGTCTTCATTGATGCCACTTGCGGTCATGCCGCCACCCATCGTTGCCCCGAAGTTCTGCCAGGTCATTCCATAAGTCACCAAGGCGGCACGGGACTCGGCTTCGGGGTTGAAGACGAAGTAGCCGCTGAGCGGGTTGACGGTGGGCGTGTTGCATTCGGTCTCGTGGAGGTCGAAGAAGCGGAACTCGTCCACCTCGTCCAGACTGCCCAGGAACGGCGTGATGCCGACCGTTGGCGTGACGGGGTCAGCGTACAGGTCCAGCACGTCGGTGCTGAAGCCGCGGTGCAGCGTCACAGCGAGGGCACCGTGGTTGCGGGGTGCTACGAAGTTCCAACCGGAGGACAGGGCCGCGTGGGCGGGCGTCTCAATGGGGGAGTCATCGTAGGACAACACCGCACGGGTGTCTTCGTCAGCCTTCACAAGCATGGCTTGCAGGGGACCGAGGCGGTCACCGGCGAGAGCCTGCACCCACTGGGACGTGCTAGCGTCCCATGTGTAGGCGATGCCAGCGAAGTCGCTGCCAAGGACGGTTTCGATGTCTGCTCCGCCGGGGCCGGGGCTGCCGAGGGCGACCCATTCGCCACCGGGCAGGTCGCGGAAGAAGCCGAAGTGGGCGTCGTAGTCGTAGTCCGCGTCCATGTCGGGGTTGACGGCGCTGTGGGCGTCGGACATGAAGGGAACCACGTCCCAGGTGCCGGCTGCGTCCTCGTCACTGGGGCCGCGGGGGCCGAAGTAGTTCATGCGCAGGTCGCCCGTGAAGGCGATGCTGCGTTCACACACCTCCTCGCCATCACAGCCGCCTTCTTCTGCAGGCTCTTGGGCAAACGGTGTTTCCGTGGAGCTCAGGTCGTTGTACATCACGGGGTAGTGGGCGTACAAGGAAGCATCCTCGGTACCGAAAATACCGGACACGATGGTGTCGATGAAGATACCAGTCGTGGTGTCCATGGTGTTTTCCTGGATGTCGAGGCCAGCGACCACTTCGCCCTCGCCGTCAACGATGACGGAATACTCGATTCCGGTGCTGTCCTGGCCACCAGTGATAGTGTTCCAGGCTGCGAGGCCGTCGGCGGGCTCGAACAGGAACCACAGGAATTCGGGGACCTGTCCCAGGGACATGCCGACACCGCCGTCGCCAACGGAGATTGCGTTGTTGGTGATGACGGCGTCGCCAGACGAGTACCGGATGCCGGTGGTCTCTGCGGTGATGGTGTTGTCGGTAATGGACACATCCATGTCCCAAATCCCCTCGATCTCTTGGTCCAGGCCGAGGAGAAGGTCTGGTAAGGCAGATCCCCAGATGCCGGTCCGGGCAGTGATGGTATTGCCATCCACGATGCCCCCAGTAGTCACTAGGACCACACCGAGACCCTCGTGGAACGACATGGCTTCAAACCCAAGAGCAGCCATTGGCTCAAGGCCCGAATCAATGCCCGTAACGTCGACAAGGTTATCGGCTACCGTAGCGCCGCCAACAGTAAGGACACCAATCTCGTAGGCACTAATCTCGTTATCAGCGATGACGGCGTAGGAGCAGCCGCAGATGATCCCTCCTGCCACCCGCGTGATTACGTTGTCCCGAATCTCGGCGCCATGGGACTCCCACGCGCCGATGGCAATACCCTCGGTGGCGTTATCGAGTGTGTTACCGGCAATCAGGTAAGCGTTGGACACTTGGCCGAAGCCGCTGATAGCCCAGCCGGCTCCACGATTCTCGCCATCGACACGCTCTTCGAAGCGCTCACTGGCACGGCCCATGAACACGTTGTCCGTCAAGGCCATGGTCATCCAGTCATCGCGGTAGTCGATACCGCCACTGGCGTCGAAGGTGTTGCCAGAGACCTCCAGGCCCTTGTGGCCGGACT
>JBFJXU010000258.1:0-2042 GCA_041622975.1 Thermoplasmatota archaeon | reverse complement strand
GGTAACGTAGGCGTTGCCCGGGCCGACGATGCATTGCACCGGTTCAATGGAAGCGGTGCCGTGGGCTAGGGCGGCCACTGCATGGGCTCCGCCGGATGCAAGAATGTGCGTTGCGCCGGCCGCGCGAGCAGCATAGGCGACCGCGGGGTGGACGAGGCCATCCGGCGTCGGAGGTGTGGTGACCACGATGCGAGGCACACCGGCAATGGCGGCCGGTGCCACGGTCATGAGTACGGTACTGGGGTATTGGGCGCGCCCGCCCGGGACGTAGCAGGCTACCGCGTCGAGGGGAACGGGGCGACGACCCAGCATCACCCCCGGCGCGACCTCAAAGGAATCTTCGCGGGGCCGTTGCCGTTCGTGAAACGCCCGGATGCGGGCCAGATTCCCGTCAATGGCTTGGGCGACATCGGCAGGGCAAGCCTCGGCGGCGTGGTTCCATTCACTGTCCGACAGAAATCGGGCGGCATGGCCGTCTAGTTGGTGGGACCACTTGGCAAGGGCTGCGTCGCCCTCCGCTTCCACTTGCTTGACGATTTCATTGACGCGCCCCACCACGTGTGGGTCAACGTGCTGAGCGCGCCTCGTCCATGGCGTCCAGTCGTCGGGTAACGGGGTCGGTTTCATGGGACTAGGCGGTCGATGGGGACGATCAGAATACCTTGGCCGCCCAGGTCCTTGAGTCGGTGAACGGCGTCGTACACATCCGATTCGTCGATGACCACTTGGATTGCGGCCCAGTCGGGCCGCCCGGCGATATCCACGACGGTCGGCCCTCCGAGGCCGGGCAGGAACTCCCGGATGGCTTCGAGGGCGTCGCGTGGCACGTCTGCCAACAGGTAGCGTTTGCCGCGGGCGTGGACCACAGATTCTAGGGCAAACACGAGGCGTTCCAATTCCAGGGCCGCATCGCCGTCCAGGTCGGGTCGGGCAAACAGGTGGCAGGTGCTCTCGAGAATGGTGTCCAATTCGCGCAGGTGGTTCTGGATGAGTGTGGACCCGCTGCTGGTGAGGTCCGTAATGGCGTCCGCTACGCCAAGGGCTGGCGTGATTTCACAGGCGCCGGACACCTCGTGGATTCGCACCTTCGTGCCGAGGCCGTCAAAATAGGCCCGTGTGAGGGCCGGGAAACTGGTGGCGATGCGGGTTCCGTCACCGAGGTCGCTGGCTTGACGAGCGCCGTGGTCATTGGGTACTGCGACAACGAGTCGGCAGTCGCCAAAGCCCAGGTCCACGTGGCTGGTCACGTCAACACCCGCTTCTTTGGCAACGTCGAGACCGGTGATACCCGCATCCACGGTACCGTCGGCAATGAAGGCTGGAATGTCCGCGGCGCGCAGGAAAAGCACTTGCAGGCGACCGCCCAGCGCGCGCGCTTGCAGCCGCCGCTCAGTGCTGCCGCTGAGACGAATGCCGGCGCGGCGAAGCAGGGCGACTGAGTCATCGGACAGACGACCTTTGTTAGGAATCGCTAGGCGTAGGGTCATGGGATCACGAAAGGAGTGAGAGGACCAAAGGGGCGGCGCCGTCGCTCACGCTGCATGATGCAGGTGGTGGACGGCGCGGGATGTCCTCATCAAAGCCCGACTGGCGCGCCGGCTATTTGTGACTTGTCACGAAGGGCGGTGGTGCAGGGTGACGTATTCCATGCCTTCGAAGCCCGTGGCAAAGTAGGCTTCCAAGGCGGGGTCGTTGTCATGGCGCACTAGGAGGCGCACCCCCAGGGCGTCGGCTTCCCGTGCATCCTCCTTGACGCGGGTCAGTAGTGCCCGCCAGTGACCTTGGCGGCGGTGGGCGGAATCCACGTAAACCGATTGCAACCACCAGTACCAGCCGTGGCGCCAGTCGCTGTATTCGCGGGTCACCATGCAACTGGCCGCTTCGGTGACGTACCAGCGGCCATGTTGGTTACGCAGTCCATGTTCAATGGCGGCTTGTACCGTGACGGGGTCAAGGGTGGTGGCTTCCGACTCGAACGCCACGGCTAAGGTGTTGGCGACGAGCCGCTCCATGTCGTCCAGGGTGGCGAGGCGGACCTCGGG
>JBFJXU010000257.1:0-2083 GCA_041622975.1 Thermoplasmatota archaeon | reverse complement strand
GCCCTGGTCAATGAACTGGCGCTCATCTGCCATCGCCTTGGCATTGACACGGGTGATGTGCTGGCAGCCGCCGGAACCAAGTGGAATTTCCTCCACTTCACCCCTGGACTCGTCGGTGGCCACTGCATCGGCGTTGATCCGTACTACTTGACGCATAGGGCTGCCCAAGTGGGTCACGAAGCACAAGTCATTCTGGCCGGCCGCCGCGTCAACGACGGCATGGGTGCACACATTGCCCGGCGTGTCATTGATTGGCTCAAGGAACACGGCGGCGATACGGCTACCATTCTGGGCGTCACCTTCAAGGAGGACGTGGCTGACCTGCGTAACAGTCGCGTCGTAGATATCCGGGAGGCACTCTGCGCAGCCGGAATTACGGTTCAAGCGCACGACCCGCTTGCTGACCCTGAATCTGCGCGCAAACACGGCTGGAATCTCGTCCACGAAGCGGATTTGAATCCGGCGGATGCACTCATTCTTGCGGTTCCCCACCGCGCCTTCGACGACCTCGATCTAGAAGACCTAGTGCGGGAGAACGGGCTTTTCTTCGACGTCAAGGGCGCCTACCGGGGTCGTTCTCCTAAGGGGCGCCACGTGCAGCGGCTCTGACCGCACCCTTTTCCCGCCGTCGCTCCCGTGGCGGAGCGTGCGACTTCTCGTAACCGGCGGCGCCGGCTTCATCGGCAGCGCCTACGTGCACCGTCAGGGCGCTCACCACGACATCACCGTCCTTGACGCGCTCACGTACGCCGGCAACCTTGACAACCTGGTGGAAGCCCCGTGCGCGGTTCGGCGAGGCGACATTCGTGACCCAGGCGTCGTGCAGCAGGCGGTGGCAGACGTGGATGCGGTTGTACACTTTGCAGCCGAAAGTCACGTGGACCGCAGCATCGACGCCCCGCACGACTTCGTCACAACCAATGTGCTTGGCACCTTTCACATCCTCGAGGCCTGCCGAGCCCACGACAAGCAATTGGTGCATGTTTCCACGGACGAAGTATACGGCGACCTTGGCCCCAACGACCACCCGTTTCGCCCCGATGACCCCTACCGGCCCAGCAGTCCCTATAGTGCATCCAAGGCTGCCAGCGACCACTTCGTGCGGGCGTACGTTCGCACCTATGGCCTGGATGCTCGCATCACCAACTGCTCCAACAATTACGGGCCGCGCCAATTCCCGGAGAAACTCATACCGCTCATGATCCAAAACGCGGCCCACGGCAAGCCACTCCCCATCTACGGCTCGGGGGAGCAGGTGCGCGATTGGATTTGGGTGGATGACCACGCCGACGGCGTGCACGCCGCCCTCACGCACGGCAAACCAGGCGCCACGTACCTCTTCGGGGGCGAGTCAGAGCGCACCAACCTGGCCGTCGTCCATGCCATCTGCGACATCCTCGACGCTCGAATCGGCGGAGACCACCGCCGCCTCATCCAGCACGTCACCGACCGACCAGGCCATGACGCAAGATACGCGATTGACACCACCGCCGCCCGCGAACAACTACCCTGGCAGCCCACGGTTACCTTCGAAGAAGGACTGGCCGCGACTGTGGACTGGTACCTTTCCAACGACGACTGGCTGCAGCGCGTGAAGGATGGACGTTATCAAACCGACCCGGCCATCCAGGTGGCGTGAACGCCATGAAAGGCATCGTACTAGCCGGTGGCAGCGGAACACGTCTCCACCCGGCGACCAAGGTCGTCAGCAAGCAATTGCTTCCCGTGTACGACAAGCCCATGGTACACTACCCCCTGTCGACCTTGATGCTGGCTGGCATCAAGGAAATCCTCCTCATTTCAACCCCCCACGACCTGCCTCTCTACGAGCGCCTGCTCGGTGATGGATCGAACCTCGGCATCAAGATTACCTACGCTGAACAAGCAAAGCCCGAAGGTATTGCGCAGGCGTTCCTCATCGCCCGCGATGTGGGCTTCCTCGACGGCCCCGTGGCCCTCGTATTAGGAGACAATATCTTCCACGGCCACGGTCTTGCCCAGAGGTTGCAGCAAGCCGCCGGGCGGACCAATGGAGCAACTGTCTTTGGTGCCTTCGTGCGCGACCCGGAGCGCTACGGCGTGG
>JBFJXU010000256.1:0-2093 GCA_041622975.1 Thermoplasmatota archaeon | reverse complement strand
GGCGTTACGTGGCCGGCCCCGCAGCCGAAGGGATTCCCTGTGGGACCAGGCACCCCGGTGCGGGCGTAAGCAGGCCGATCACTCGGAACAGTATTCTCCTCCCATACGGCACCCATATCCAAGGGCTCAAGCAGGGTGAAGGAGGCGTCGAGGAACGCATTGGCCAATGTGGCGTCCTGGCCAGCCACTTGTGGTGCCGCTGCTACGAGGATTATCACCAAGGCTGCCGCGACGAGCGACGACCTGCGGTGACCGCACCAGCGGGACATAGGACAATGGCTGCTTGCCATGGCTGCTGATATGGATTGCCGTGGACGAGTTCATTTCTTCCATCTCCGCGTCCGTTCTAACGCTGGCAAGTACCGGCACAGGAACGCGCAGCAGGCCACCATTAACGTATTACCATAAACTGAGTAATGGATTGTGCCCGTTATTTGACGGCAAACCCGGAGCAAGTCTTGATGGTGGCCAGGCAGTTGCTACCGACGTCGACTCATAACCTACCACCACCACAGGGCTGCTCACAAGGCACCCCACCCCGGCAGGACCCCACACCACCACCAACCGCACTGTCCTGCCGGGACCCTCTCACCTTCATCCATCAACCGCGCCGCCTCGTGCGGCTACCCCGGCGGGGGGCCACACCCTCCCCACCAACCCACCTCTCCCCCGCCGGGATCCTTGTCCACTCCTTTGAACCGCCAGCCCTATGGCGCCGGCACCGGGGCCCTTAAACCGCGCCGCCGTGCCGCCGCCGTGGCCGTCCTTGGCATCGAATCCACAGCCCATACGTTGGGCATCGGCATCGTCACCACTGCCGACGACTCCAGCCGATGCCATGTCCTTGCAAACCAACGCGACATGGTTCGCCCCGACGAAGGTATCATCCCCCGCGAAGCAGCCGCCCACCACGCCGAGATTGGCCCCGACCTGCTGCAGGCCGCCCTCGACGAAGCAAACCTCACACTGGGCGACTTGCATGGCATCGCATTCAGCCAAGGCCCCGGCCTGGGCCCCTGCCTACGGGTGGGCGCAACCATGGCCCGGTCGCTGGCCCACCGCCACAAATTGCCACTCCTAGGCGTCAACCATTGCGTGGCCCACCTGGAAATCGGCCGCGGACTCACCGACGCCCAAGACCCGGTGTTACTGTATGCATCAGGCGCCAACACGCAAGTCATTGCCCATGCAAGGGGCCGCTACCGAGTCTTCGGCGAGACCCTCGACATCGGCATCGGGAACGGCCTGGACAAGTTCGCCCGCGACAACGGCATCCCCTTCCCCGGCGGCCCCGAGATTGAGCGACTAGCCAAGCAAGCCGATCAAGATTCCCTACTCGACATGCCATACACCGTGAAAGGCATGGACATGGTCTTCGCGGGACTCGCCACCCGAGCCCGCCAACTCGTGGCAAAAGGGGTAGACCTCCCGACCATTTGCCACGCCATCCAAGAACACGCGTTTGCTGCCTTATGCGAAGTGACCGAGCGAGCACTGGCACACACGCAGAAGGACGAAGTTGTCCTAGGCGGCGGCGTCGCGTGCAACCAGCGCCTCCAGGACATGGCCCGCGCCATGGCCGAAGACCGTGGCGCCACGTTCTACTGTCCGCCCCGCCCCGTGCTTGTTGACAACGGGGCAATGATTGCCTGGAACGGACTGCTACGCTTGGCCGCAGGGGAACACACACAGATTCCAGACAGCGCCGTGGATGCCCACTGGCGTACAGACCAAGTAGCCGCCACGTGGCGAACGGACAGCAACCGGCCGCCCGTCAATCAACGCAACGGGGCCGAGGCAATCATCACCGACAAGCAACACATGGGGCGCGACGCCGTCACGAAACAACGAATCGCCCGGCGCTACCGACACCCCACACTCGATGAACGAATCCGCCGCGAACGGACCCGTGACGAAGCAAACCTACTCATGACCGCCCGCCGCGCCGCAGTGCCGTGCCCCACGGTCCTCGACCTCGACCGGTCAGCATCCACCATCACGCTGCGGCGCATCGAGGGCACCACGCTGCGCGAAGCATTGGCTGATGCACCCGACGACACGGCACTTGCCTGGATGAAGCGCTGGGGCCACCT
>JBFJXU010000255.1:0-2119 GCA_041622975.1 Thermoplasmatota archaeon | reverse complement strand
CAGGAAGGGAAGTGTGGCAAGCAGTGGCCCGATAGCGGGGTAGCGGCCGTGTTTGACGTGGTGGGCGCGGGCGTGCACGTACAGGATGATGCCGAGCCAGGGGAGTAGGTTGGCTACTTCCACGGGGTCCCAGGCCCAGTAGCCGCCGAAGCCAAGGGTGTAGTACGCCCAGATGCCGCCCATGCCAAGGCCCGCGGTACTCAGCCACAGCAGCCACTGCGTGGTCTTGGCGCCGCGACTCCACGCGCCGCTGCCCGTGACGAGGTGGCCGACGGCGGCAGCCAATGGTGCCACCGTCAGCGCGTAGGCGGCAAATTGTACGGGGGGGTGGATAATCATCCAGGGGTGCTGCAGGGTGGGATTGAGGCCGTTGCCCATGGGGCGGCCTTGCACCATCCAGGCGGGCGTGGCGTCGAAGGTGCCTTGTCGGGCGATGGCCCAGGCGAAGGCGACGCCCATGGCGGCCCACACGATGCGTTCCACGCGGTGCTGTTGCGTGAAGTCCCCCATGCGTTGGCGCGCCGCAGTCAGCGCCCACAAACCGAGAACGAGTACGCCCCAGAGGAGGAGGCTTCCTTGGCGGCTGGCCCAGGTGCCACTCACGCGGTACCACCATGGCAGATCCAGACTGGTGTACAGGAACACCACTTGGGTGTCCAAGTCGCCGAGGAAGAAGCGCAGGCCAAGGACGAGTAGCGCAATGAGCGCCGTCACGGCACTCATGGCAGCAAGGCGTCGGCCCAATTCTTCAGCGAGTGGTCGGGGACGGTAGGCATCCCAGAGGGAAGTCGCCAGAGCCCCTAGGGCGGCGACGAAGGCGAGCCACAGGAGGCCGTTCATGGTCGCCTCCATAGCAACAAGGCCAGGGGCAAGAAGGCGTAAGCGTACCACGGCGGCGCAGCCCAGTACTTGGGACCCGTTGCACCCGCCGTCTGGAAATGCGGGTGGCCGAAGTCGTCGGCGATTTCCTCAACGGCGCGGTCGCCGTGCAGGCAGGGGTCGCACCACGTTGCCGATAACATCTCCAGGAGGACTCCCTTGGCGCGTTGGCGCGTGACGTCCGTTTGGGTCACGGGGTGCGTGGTGGCTTGCACCACTTCGCCGTCCCGTTCGGCCCACACGGCGAGGTACACTTGCTCCATGTCCCAGTCGCCTGCGGTGATGTTGATGTCCGTCAGTCCACTCCCATTGTGGCGCTCCACGTGCCTGGCCGTGAACCGATGGTCGGTGACGCCGTTGCTGATGGCGGCGGGTGGCTGGTAGTGGACGTGGTCCTCGATGACCACGACCCAGAGAAGGTCCGCTTCGCCCAGCAGGGCAATGCGTCCCGTGATGCGGCCGCCGTCCTCTTTGACGCGGGTGGCCACTTCGATGGTTACGTTGGCGTCTTGGTCCCGGCGGGGACTCATGGCATCCTCGTAATGGATGCGCGTGTCCTGGGGTGCGCCAAGATCCGGCAACCCCTCGATGGCTTCCTGGCCGTCGATGACCACGGTGGGGTAACCGAAGCCGTCCCGGTCGGCGTCGAAGCGTGCGTAGCGGTGCACGAAGTAGCCTCCTTCGTGGCCCCATGGGAATCCGAATGGGTCCACGCCGTCGTTGGGGTGGTGGATGACGACGGTGACTGCGGGGCCATCCACGAAGGCCATCTGTCCCGCAGCGGTCGGCACGAGCAGCAACACCAGCAAGAGGCCCCGCAGCGTCATGCGGCTCGCCTCCATGGTCGCGCCACCACGAGCCAAAACAGCAAGGCTGCCGCCATCAACGTAGGACTCCCGGCATGCAGCAACCCGTCATCCGGGGACAGTTGTGGTGCCGGGTGCAAATGGAGGGGACCGTAGTCGGCCCAAACGTAGACGACGGCAAACAAGGCCATGGCCGCCGCGGTCAGCCACCTGGCCGATTGCTCCAAGATTCGGGGTGCAAGCACCAACGCCTGCAATGGCATGCCCATGTGGGCGAAGAACAGGAGATTGTTGGTGGAACCCCAATCCCAGGTCCCCATGCGTTCGGCGTACGTGACGAACAGGAACGTGGTCCAGAAGCCAACGTAGACGTTGAGCAGGAACGCGACGTGGTCCAAGCCCCGGAAGTGTCGACCCAGGAGCGTGGCCGTGAT
>JBFJXU010000254.1:0-2120 GCA_041622975.1 Thermoplasmatota archaeon | reverse complement strand
GGGATTCAATGAAGTCCTCATTGACACCGTATAGGTGATGGACCGGTGGCCCAAACTGGCCGGTTCGCTCATTGCTCACCGTAATGAACCCGGGGAAGAAACTGCGATAGTCCTCAAGGCGTACTTGGGCGGTGAGCATACCGGGCGGTACCAGTCCGCGATCGGCCTCGGCCAGATCGTCAACGTCCAGGGTGGTTCGAGCCTCGATGTGGTAGCCGCCAGTCTGGCGCTCAATGGGCGTGTCGAACAAGGCCCCAAAGATGCTGAAGAACCCGACCGCGAGGATGACGATGGAAAAGATGGCCAGGGTCATGCCCGTGCGGAAGCGGCGGTGCAGGGGGTAACTAATGGCAGGCTTGGCAACTGCACGCAATCGCTTGGTCTTGGCAAGCATATTGCCCAACCAACGCAGGCCCGCATCCCAGTGGACGACCAACACGACGACACAGAGGGTGAACACGACGCCTCGAATGGGTCCGACGATGTTCACTTCCTCGATGTTGTCGTACTCGGTGATGAGGAAGTAAGTGGCTGCGTAGTAGAGGGCCAACACGCCGGCCAGCACGGGGTAGAGCCGGCGGCGTGGCACCCACCGGACGAGTGTCACGCCAGCGCCGACCGCCAGCGCCAGTGCACCGAACACTTGGTTGCTGAATTGATTCGTGAGCCAACCAAAGACTAGCATGGAGAATCCGATGGCCATGAAGGGCAAGCCAAGCCAAGTGCGCTTGCCCCCAATGGATTCGGGTTCTTCGATGCGGCGGATGGCACGCACAATGTTGAGGCCGGCGATGCGCCGGCTTGCAACGGCAATGGTTGCAAAGGTCAGCAAGGCACCGGCCGCAAGTGCGGTGAGGTAGGCATCCCAGGATGCAGCGTACGTAACGGGGGGTAAGTCGCTGAGCCTGGCAATGATGGTGTTGAGACCGACGACCATGACCCACGCCAAGCCCAGCCCGAGGAGGCTACCAATGGCGGCCGCGGCCACAGCGTACAGGCTTCCCTCGAATACGAAGAGGCGCACAATATCTGGCCGCGTCATACCAACGGCGCGGCTCATACCCAGTTGGGTACGTCGTTCCTCAGCCAGCATCGTGAAGATGTTGATGATGAGGAGCAGGCCGCTCATGATGCTGAGACTACCTGCAAAGAGCAACAGGCCAGTAAGGAGGGCGCCCGCCCCGTCGGCCACTTCGATGAAGTCGGCCTTGAGGGGCTTGACGCGCAGGTGGGGCGTGGCCGGGTGGTCCACGTCGAGGGCCGCCACGGCGGGCTCAAGGATGGCCATACTGGCTTGGCTGCCCGCTGTTCCTTCCTCAATGTCGCCGGGATTGCTGAACTTGACCACGTTGATTTCATCCTCGCGGTGGAGGAAGGTCTGCAAGGTGTCGAGGTGGAGGAACACTGCCTCCCCGAAGTCGTACTGGTCGCCGCGCCCGCCGGTCGTGATGGCTGTGACCGTCAGTGTGGCGGTTTCCTGCGGAATATCCGCGTCGTCGAAGCCACCCGGCTGCATGCCGCCTGGCGTGTCGCCACCCCCGGAGAGGGCGGCTAGGTCGTAGGCTGGGTACAGGACCACGGCGGCGCCCCGGTACTGGGTTGCCGCTGCCGGGCCGTCCGTGCTGATGGTTACCTCCCATTCTCCGGCCTCTGGGCGGGTGACGTTTGCCCATGCTGGATTGCCGCTGGCCACAACGTTGGTTCCGTCGGGCCCCGCTAGGGTGATGACCATGTCCGCCGTGGCTGGCCCGCCGCCGCCCACGACGGCGACAAGTCGCAATGCATCTTCGGCAACAGTGACGGTGTAGGCGTCGCGGCCCGGTACATCGCCCGGAATCGGAAGCGGCAGCAAGCCACTACCTACACTTGCCGTCAGGTTACCAGCAAGCGGCGTCACGTCGGGAACGGCTGGGTCGAATGGTGCCGTGTACCGAAGTTCCAGTTGGTCGCCGGGCACCAGTTGCAAGGCGTCCGCCAATTCCTCGGTTACGATGGCTTGGTCGCCGCGGATGGTGGAGCCATCCATGGGCCCATTGGGTGTTTCAAAGTCTCCGAAGCCCCGGTCGGCTTGCGGGTCGAATCCGATGAGGTTGACGCTGGGTTCAACGAAATCGCCGCTC
>JBFJXU010000253.1:0-2197 GCA_041622975.1 Thermoplasmatota archaeon | reverse complement strand
TGGTGGCCGGCGGTGCCGCCGTCGTGGGCGATGCCAAACACGCTAATCCGCGTGGATTGATTCGCGATGTAAACGCCGACGCCGGCGAATACGAGCATGGCTCCGAGTACGAGTATTAGGGGTGCGAGTGCTGCGTAGTCCATTTTCTAAACTTCCTTCATGCTTCTTCCGGGTTACGGCCCTGGAACCGGTCTTTGAGGGCGGTGAAGTAACCGCCGTGGGACAAGTACTGCAGCCACCATAGGAGGAGGCCGATGAAGACGAAACCCGTTAGGGTGATGGGGTAGCCATCCATCCACAAGCCGGGGATCGCAATGGTGGGGGCGAGGGCGACGAGGGGCCACCCATGCCATAGGGCGATGCCCGCGATGCTGATGTATAGGAGTAGGAGGGTGAAGCCTCCGAAGTCTAGGGTTCCGAAATCCATGCTGTTTACCTCGATGCTGCCCAATCGGTGGGCGGTGACGTTGTCGTGTATTTGCTCGATGCGGGTGCCGTTGATGTTCAAGTTGAGGTTGTTGACGGCGGCGAGGGTCGCCGCGTGGGCGCCTAGGTTATCCGATGGGTCGCAACTGCCGCGGGGGACGTTGAAGGCCACGGCCCATAGGCGGTCTTGGCTAATGGGGCCGGTTTCATCGAAGAAGGCGACGGCGCTGTAGGTGCCGGCGACCATGGTGCGGTTAAACAGCCAAATCGTTTCCCCGAAGGACACCATGCTCGCGGAGTCGATGAGTAGCTCGACGGACCCGTCGCGGGTGTCGTAGATGGTGACGTTCATGGTGTCCATGGATCCTACGTCGTCGTCTAGGAAGACGGTGAAGGCGATGCTGTCTCCGTCGCATTGAGCGTGGCTAACGGTGAGGTGGAAGTCCTGGAGTACGCTGTCTTCGCCGCCAATGGCGGGGCCAGTGGGTGCGCCGGGGGCTTCGCTTCCTTGCCCCGCGGGGGCGAAGAGCACCGCGCCGCAGGATTGGCCTAGGGTATTGTTGGCGCAGAATTGGTAGGAGGTGCCGGCGTTGTTGTTGTACGCAAACGTCGCGTTAGCCGTACCCGTGAAGGCATCCCCCTGATTGGCGGGAGCGGTTTGCATGGCGGTTGGCTGCGTGGATAAGTCGCTTTCTCCCGTGTGGTTGCCATCCGCGTAGACGAACCACGTGTACGTGTCGTCGCCCGTGTTGTTGAAGGCCCAGGAACCCGTGGCGTTCATCTCGTCGAAGGCGGTTACTTCGTTGCCGCCGGTGGATGCGATGGGTGCGCGGTCCCCCGAAGGCCCCGAAGCGCGATAATATCGGGCGTTGTTGGGGTCTTCTTCGGGGTCAACGTCCGGGTCTGGAAGGGTGGCGTCGTCCGTGAAGTCCCCCATGTGTGCGTTCCAATACTGCTCGTCGCGTATAGGTGGAAAACGGTAGTATTGGAACGTGCCCGTTGCGATGCCTAGGGTGAATTGATATTCGGTGGTGGCAACCGAGGTGCCCCCGGAGCCAAAGTTAAGCGTATTGATAATCCAAGTGCCGTTGAGTGGCGTTCCTGTAAGGTCGCCCCCTATTGTGGGTGCGGTCGCGTCAGTTGTTCCGTCAAGGCAAAGATAGCTCCCTGTGCCCCCCAAACCCGCGGTAAAGGTTAGGCGGCTACCATTTGGGGAGGTTACTGATATTTCGCGGGGTAGTGGGGTGGCGGTGATGCACTCGGAGCCGGTGGCGACTGGGCCGGTGTATGTGGCTTCATCGAGTACTTCGGGTTGCGCTTCGACGCCGAGGGCGACGCATAGGAGGCATAGAAACGCGGCTAGGAGCACGGAACGGGTCTTCATGCGACGCTGTTCCCCCGAACATAGGCTAGGGCGATTAGGAGCCACGCTAGGCCCAGTGAGAGGTACAAGACGGCGAGGAATGTGCCGTGAACGTTGCCAATGAGTCCAGTGAGGGTGATGAATTGGATGAGGTCGCCGGCAACGTCAAACGCGGAGCCTAGGAAGTCTAGGAAGCCCGAGTCCCCCGAGAAGGCGGTGTCGAAGTCCGTGTCGAAGATTTCGTCGCCGAAGATGAAGAACGTCGCGAGGTAGATGATGACGACGCCGCCGATGCCGAAGGAGGCGAGGCTCAAGCGGCTCCACTCCGTGCGCGGATCGTGAAGAACGCTGCACCCATGATTAGTACGACGACGATGAAGACGAAGGACGCCGTGAAGAAGCCGAGGG
>JBFJXU010000252.1:0-2216 GCA_041622975.1 Thermoplasmatota archaeon | reverse complement strand
TGTCCCAACTCGTGAGCGAGCCGCCAGGCGTGGGCTCGTACGTGTCCGGGACGTAGCTAGCGCCCGCCACGAATGGATAGGCCGTGTCTTCGAGCAATACTTCGACCTCACGCGGCGTCAGACCGGGATTTGCTTGCAAGACTAGTGCGGCGACGCCAGCTACATGAGGTGCCGCCATGCTTGTGCCGGTTTTGTCCACATGGAATCCGGCTGGAATGGACCGGCCGGGAGTCACGGTCCAGGTGCCGTCGGCCGGTTCACCACCAAAGGCGGGAAACAAGTCAATGGCCGCCTCGCAGGCGGGCGGCGTAGTTGAGCATGGGAACCGCACCACATACGAAGCGGTTGTTCCACTGGGACTGGTAATTTGCAAGGGCACCGGTGCGCCAATGCCATGTTGCTTGAGAAGCCAAAGATGGTCCCCGGCCATCACTTGAAAAGCGGCGTCGGAGGCGTTGGCAACTGGGCCATACGTCGGCCCGTCATGGAAGAAACGCGGGTTGGCAGCCTCTTGTGGAAAGGGGACCTGGCCGAGGAGTCCGTTAATCCACGCCTTGCGGTGTGCGTTGTATTGCGCAACCGGCTCCTCATGAAGAAGCCATCCGATGTCACTCTCGGGCCCGGTATCTCCGCCTAATGTGAAGCGAATGTCCCCGTCGTGTATGGGAAACACCACGTGTACCAGGGAAGCGGATACCCGCGTAAACGGCTCCGCAGTTTCCGCCGTGGACAGGATGCGGGTCCCCGGCGCCGAGATGTCCGGCCACGAGCTTTGGTCGCGGGCAAGACCCCGACTAGAACTTGGGGCCAGGTCGCCATCCCTGGTCCCTGAATTCGAGTCGTCATAATTGGCCACGGCGATGACGCCAGGATGCTTGGCACTGCTTATGACGGCGTCGCCGCGCCCATAGTGACTTGCGCTGTCGCTGCATCCCAGGGGCGTGCAGAAAAGCCCGCTGGCATCGTTGCCGGCCGCAAAGATGACTAGCAGGCCCTCACTTTGAAGCGCTTCAACGTAGCGAGCTACGATGAAATCCGGGTCCCATTCCCCCCGGCTCCCCCACGAGTTGGTGACGATACGAATCGGTGGATCCACTTGGTCATGGTTCTTGGCAATCCAATCAAACGCCGCTACTGTATGGCCAGTAACAACAAGGGCCCCGACCCCCGTCCCAAAAACGTGCAGGCTAGCTCCGGGTGCGACGCCCTTGGCGCCGGCCCCGGACGCGTCCCGTGAGGCCACGATACCCGCAACGTGCGTGCCATGGCCCCCACCCACATCGGTGTTCAATAGCGGCACAAATGCGTCGACGTACGACCGATTGGCGTCGGAGAGGTGCCCACGTGCCACGTAGGGCACAAACGCGTCCTCAATTATATCGTACAACTCGTAGTTGTACCGGTCGCTGACCACCTTGACGTTGTGGACAATGGCGTCCTCTAAATCTACGTGGCTTCCGTCGGCACCTGTGTCCACCACGGCAACGCCAACGCCGGTGCCGTCGATAATCCGTCCATTCACTTCGATTGGCCCGCCGCCGTGGGCACCCCATACCCGGTCAGCGCGAATGGCAGATACTGCAGTCGGTAGATTGACCGGTTCTAAGCCGTCCAATTCGACGACAGTCATGCCGTGCCCTGTGCGCCATGATGCGAGTTCAATGGGTGACGCATAGAACGCCGCAGCAGGAAGTACCTCGTAGGCGAGCAAATCGCGGCCCGCAACGAGCGGCACGAAGGATTCCCTGGCGTCGAAATCGACGAATTGCGCAATCACCGCCAGCGGCTGGTTGACGGCTGCTCGTTCAACGGCACGGGCTAACTCGGAAGACCACCGGGCCACGACGGGGCCTTCCGTGAGAGCGGCCGGCAGGTCCGCGGCGGACGTCGAAACTATCCCGAAGAGCAGAACTAGTGATAGGGCAACGGCCCGGCTGGCGACCATGCGCAACCAGCTCGGACCAGCGACATAACGATTGACGCAGCGGTGCCTAACTCATGCCCGGGAAGGGCACACTATTCTTCGCGCACGGGCACTGGTGCGCTAGTCAACCTCCCACACCCGCACAACGCCATCAGCGCACGCCACGGCGATGCGCCCGTCATGCGGACTCCAACCCACACCATAGGCGCCCTTTACGGGGACGTCGGCGCTCCACAGGGGGCTTGCATCAGGAAACGAGTAGGTGGCAACGGCGTTGTCGCTGGTGACCGCC
>JBFJXU010000251.1:0-2325 GCA_041622975.1 Thermoplasmatota archaeon | reverse complement strand
GTCGGAATGACGTCGATGCTGGTGCCGTGGAGGGCCCTTTCCTTGAATGCAATGTCGACGGGACAATGCGGCGCAATCGAATCCACTTCTTCGGCACCGCAGCCGAGCTTTGACCCAAAACGGTCCCGGATTGTACGCAGGGACGCCCCCGCTTCATCGCGATGGCTCAGGAACTGGTACGCCACTCCTCCCAACTGCGCCATGTGGTCGATTTGGTCCGCGTGCCCAGTGTTGTACAAGATGACGCTCCCATCGGGGTGTGCCAGCAAGTAGGCTCGTGCATCCAGGCCAGGATGTGGGTGTGCCACGGTCGTTTGCCACCGGTCGTCGTCAATCTGCCGCATCCGTGTTCAATTCTCCAGGAGTCCGTAAGCAAGCATGAGCCATGATTCAGTCCGCGATAGTCGAGGGGTCGGAGGCTTGGTTTTGGTTGCGGTAGCGGAACCAAGCCCAGACGGACAACGAGCCAAGTACAAACTCGCCCATGAGGCCCTGAATCACTTCAGGTCCAGGCGTTCCATCAAGAGCAATGCCGAGCAGTCAGGCGAACCCGAACCCGAGAAAGATGATGGCGGCGAGCATTGCAACCGCGCGGGACCACGACGGTACGAAAGCACCGACCAGGATCGCCGCTCCAGACGCCACAACGACGCCCCCTGTTCCTCGTGCCTCGCTCAAGAGGCCCGCCGAAGCTTTTCTTGCCGGTACGTGATGGCGGTCTATGGGCCGTACGTCCACGGCAAATCGCCTGATGTGGTCACATCCCCAGATCATCCTGGCGTGGCTGAGCCTCGTGGCGTTCACGGCCGGCACCCTGTCTTTCGTGGGGCTGTTGGCTCAGGTGGTCCTGGATACCAGGGCACGGTTCGCCCCCAAATCGTCGGGTCTGTTTGAAGTCCTCTTCTTGCTGCTGGTGCTCTTTTGGGTCTTGTCCACGGCCACTGTCTTGATGCAGGCCTACACGATCCAGGTGTTGCGGCCCACGTTCAACCTCAGCCGTCGTTACCAGGCGGCTCGGGCACCTCCAGGGGCCCTGCTTCGTGTCGCAGTGGTCCAGGCG
This sequence comes from Thermoplasmatota archaeon, assembly GCA_041622975.1. Taxonomy (GTDB): domain Archaea; phylum Thermoplasmatota; class E2; order JACPAO01; family JAHFTW01; genus JBFJXH01. The sequence goes on along the minus strand of JBFJXU010000251.1, from coordinate 1,265 downwards.
TTTGCATGGGTCGTTCAGTTGTTCCGGCAGAGTCGTCACTCCGCGAGCCTGTTGAGTTCACCTGACATCTCGGGCCTGGTCCGAGTGCCGGGGCTGATGCTGTTGGGGCGCGGCGGGGCGGCCGCAGCGGCACACCGCCTCGATCCGGCCAAGAGTATCGCAGCGAAATACGGCATGGCCGCGATGGGGGTTACCGGCGGCATCGCGTTCCTACTCTACGTTCTGTTCTGGCCCGCGCTCATATTTGTCCCGTCCTTTCGGGGGCTTTTTGATGGGGTCGATCTGGCCATGGTGAACTGGATCGGCATTGGTGTGGTGGGGGCCGCCGTGCTGTATGGCTCCGCCTTGACGGCAATCTATGCGGGCGCCTTGATCAGCGCCGCCGTTGGTGGCCAACCGGAGCCCTTCAAGCAATTTCGCGAGGTCCGTGACCTGAACCGCATGGCGGTCGAGGAGTATCGGCAAGCGGCAAGCGTCGAGCGGAGCCGCAAGGCCAGACCCCCCCTAATCCGAGAGGCCACTTGATCCGGCGCCTAACTGATGCAAGCCCACCACGCGACCGCTTCAGGTGGCACCACTGGCGCCGTACGGAAGTGCACGAGGTAAAGTATCGTGGTCGCACGGCTCGATGAGACGCGCGGGCGGCCCACCTTCCATTCGAATCCGCTGGGCAACAGGTACCGCCACAGTTTTTTGGACGAAGTCGAAGCGCACGCCCACGCCGGCCAAGGCGCCCACGGTGATGGTCCTCTTGCCAATGCGCTCCATCAACTCGAAGACATCGTCCGCGGTCAGCGTTTGCTCCATGAGCTTGGCAGCCACATCGGCGAAACCCAGGCCCTCCAGAGGAATGGGTTCGGGGGCTGCTGTCTTGCATGTTCCCGGCCACTCGAGGCGGCGGTGGCGGACCTTCCCCTGCTTATCGCGGTAGCTCTCCACCGCTCGTAGTAGGCGCGGCCTCCGGGGCGGTGCTCCTTGATGAACGCCACGTAGTCTAACGGTTGGACTACGATTGCATGAGGATTCCCATCTGGGAAAGCCGGATTGTAGTCTAACGCCGGCCCTCATCCCGCCTTGGAGGCGTCACGGATCCTTTGACGCCATGGCGGGCGAGGGCGGTTGCCGCGATTCCCCGCTGAACCGCGACTAAGGCCTGCGCACTCTGATGCGAGATAACGGTTCGAGGTAAGCCGCCGCGCGTCGGAGCGCGCGAAGGCGCGCGGTCGGCTTGAGCGATTTGTTAGACGCCCCAATGAATATCCCGG
>JBFJXU010000250.1:0-2365 GCA_041622975.1 Thermoplasmatota archaeon | reverse complement strand
GCCAGGTCTCGTGTCCAGACGCTAGCGGTCAATCCGTACGGCGTTTCATTGGCGTGGTCCACCATTTCCTGGGGCTTGCAGGCCATAACAGGTAGGGTTGGACCAAACGTCTCCTCCCGCATGCACAGCATATCTGGTTCGGCGCCTAGCACCAAGGTGGGTTCCATGAAGCGGGGCCCCAGTTCATCGAGGATGTCTCCCCCAACAATGGTCGCTCCACGGGCTTCCGCCCGGCGAATGTGTTCTCGGACGCGGCGCACGGCGTCATCATTGATGACCGGGCCCATATCCACGTCACCCAACGGATGGCCGACCCGGATGGCGGCCCGGTGGTCCCTGAGTCGGGCCGTCAAGTCATCATAGCGGGCAGGATCGACGAACAAGCGTTCCACGCTCGCGCAGGTTTGTCCTGCATTGGTGAAGGCACCCCATGTAGCTCCTGCTGCGGCGCGTGGCATGTTGGCATCCGATAGTACCAGCATGGGGTCCTTGCCACCAAGTTCCAAGCAGCACGGTGTGCCGCGCGGCGCCGCAGCCTCGGCGACTGCCTTGCCCGTGGCAACGCTGCCCGTGAACAACATGGCATCCACATGGCCACCTGCCAAGGCACGCCCCGTGGCTCCGTCTCCCTGAACTACGTGGAGGACGCCTTCGGGCAGGCCAGATTCATGGAGCGCGTCGGCAAGCCATTGACCCGTGAGGGGGCTGTGTTCGCTGGGTTTGAGGACGACCGCATTCCCCGCTGCAAGCGCCGGCAGCACGCCCGCAGCCGGGATTCCGATGGGGTAATTCCACGGAGCGATGACGCCCACCACCCCCACCGGGTCGAGGCGCACCTGACTGGCGCGGTCCCACAGTAATGGATTCTTCAAGCGACGCCGGGGACGATTCAGGTGGCTCGGTGCATTGGCGACTAAGAATTGAGCATAGTCCACGCTGGGAATGATATCCGCAATGACTGCCTCCACCTCGGGCTTGCCCACTTCGCGGCTCACTAACCTAGCTACCTCATCAGGTTGCCTTGCAAGGTGGCGCGCGAAGTTCCGCAGTACGTTCAATCGATCACGGAGGGACGCCGTGGCCCACGCTTCTTGATGCTGTGCCGCCTCCTCGATGGCGGATGCCACTTGCCGTTGCCCCGCAGTCTCCACGGTGCCAAGGATGTCGCCGGTGGCGGGGTCAACGGAGCGTAGCGCCATGTCAGCCCAGCCAACGATGGCCTATTGGACCCAGCGGTCTAGGTCATCAAAGACGTCGTGGTGCGGTGTGTAGCCCCATTCCCTGGCTTTGTCGGGGTTGAGCCATCCATCCACGTCGAGCGGGTCGGGGTCCGTGTGCCCCACCCTGCAACCGGTGCGGTCGCGGAACCAGTCCGCGATGGCGGCCACGGTGGTGTGCGTACCGCCAACGTTGACCAGCGGAATCGGGTTCTTGGCAGCATGCAGGATGGCACGAGCCACGTCCTCGGCGTGGACCATGTCCTTGTTGCTCGAACCGTCACCCATGATGCGGATGCGCCCTCGGGAAGCCCCGTGTCGGAAGGCACTGATAATGCCCCGTCCTTCGTGGGCATACACGGACGATACGCGGAGTATTGTTGCACCCTGGGCATACTCCTCCAATTGTGCCTTGGCGCGTCCATAGGCATCGAATGGATCGCGCTGTGAATCCTCCTTCGCGTTGTGGCACGGTGTGCCAAGGGCTCGGATGCTTGAGGGAATGATGCAGTGGGCTTCCTTGGAGCGAGCGGCTTGTAGTACGGCCAGCGCCAAGTGGAGGTTTGCGGCCTCGCAGGCAGTAGGGTCCGCTTCACAGGCCCGCAGATCGGTCAGGCCCGCCAAGTGGACAACCGTGTCACCTACAGGGACCCGAGGACCTAAGATTCTGTGGGGGAGGCTCTGCCATTCAATGCCTTCATGGTCAAGCAGACGCGTCAGGTGCGATCCAATCAGACCCCCGGCGCCGGTGATTGTCCACATTAGTCCCTCAAGCCCTCCCGCCAGGTCTTGATGAACGCGTGCAATTCGTCTTGGGTCATGCGCGGTGCACGGCTACTGTCGGCAGGGGCGTCATCTTGAGTCCAGGGTCTGCCCGGATCATGGCCTCGCGGCATGATGGCGTGGAGTTCTCCCTGCGTCCAGAACCGGGTCGCCTCGTCGTGGGTGACAAGCGCCTCGTGGCGCTTTTCACCCGGGGCCAGCCCGGTCGTTTGGACTTGGAATTGATGGTCGCGGGCGAAGGCGTCTACGAGGTCCTGCAGTCGGAAGGCCCGCATCGGCAAAATGAATGTCTCTCCGCCTTCCGCTAGTTCTGCTGCGTCCAGGACCAAGCGACTGGCTTCCTCGATGGTGATGGCGAACCGGGT
>JBFJXU010000249.1:0-2383 GCA_041622975.1 Thermoplasmatota archaeon | reverse complement strand
AGAGTCGCGCCGGCGTGGTCCGGGATTTGGAACAGCACCGTGCATGGGAGACCATCGCCGATTCATTCCACGCCAGCCGCAACCGCACATGGGGACACGTCGAGTCCTGGCTCGAAGCCTTGCCGCGCGAGGCCCGGGTATTAGACCTCATGGCGGGCAACGGTCGGCATACGGCGGTCGCGGCCCGCCTCGGCCTGGACGTGACCGCCTCCGACTGGAGCCGCCCTCTGTGCCGGATCAACCGCACCCACAGCGGTGCGGATGCAGTGGCATCTGACGCGCGCCAACTGCCCTTCGTGGATGGTGCGTTTGATGCCTGCGTGTTCACCGCCGGTTTGCACGGCATCCCTGAGGCTCAGGGCCGGGCAGATTGCCTACGGGAGGTCGCCCGCGTCACCAAGCCCGGCGGGCAAGTCCAGATTACGGTGTGGAGTCGACTGGCACCCAGGTTCCGCGACCAAGGTGATTCGCGGGCTTCCCTCGATGTAATCATTCCGTGGCGCAGCGGGGGCCACGACGTGGACCGAACCTATCACCTGTATACTGCCGAGGACCTCGCCCATGCGCTACGGGACGCGGGCTTCCAGGGCGTGCAAGTTCAGCCAGTGGCCGCGGTGGGCACCGAGGCAGACAACCTAGTCGCCACTGCCATCTCGCCGCACTAGGGAGGCTTCGTCACCGGAGACTACAGGGTGTCCGAGATGACGTTGGCAACGCCCGACTTGTTGAACGTGGCGTCGTCTTCTCCGAAGCTTCCCTTGCGGGTCACCTTGGCCGTAATCTCGTAGTCGTTCAGGGTTACTTGGTAGTCAGGGTATCCCGCATCGGCGAGGCGCTTGTTACAACGACTTACGAAGTCCGTGGGAATGTCCGTGATGTGGTAGCCCTCGGCGTTGGAAAGTTGGCCGTCGTTGTAACGGTAGGTGTGGCAGTTGAGCCACTTGAACGCCGCCGGGCTGATGCTACGGGGCTGCCAGGAGATGATGTACTCCACGCTGGCATTGTGAGCCGGCTCACCGTCGGCGAAGTCAATCTCCGTGGCAACGCGCACCTTCTCATCGAAGTCAAAGGGTGGCAGGTGGTTGACGGGCACGCGCAGCGTGGTCGGTAGATTGGTTACCAAGTCAACACACTTGCTACCGTAGCCTTCATCGCCGTCTTCATCCACGACGCCCAAGACGATGCAGTGGATTCCAGCGGGGACACCAGCGAAGTCAAAGGTGATGGACTTGCCCGTCCCCACGGGAAGGCCGCGGAAGTACCACGTGTAACTGAGACTGTCAGGGTTGGCTTGGTCCGGGATGGAGCCGTCCAAGTCGGCGGAGCCCGCATCGGTGAACGTCATCTCTTGACCCACGTTTGCTGGGCTGAAGCCGCCGTCGATACTGACGAATGGGGCCACGTTGCGGACGGTCACCTGGTGGCAGGTGCTGTTGGTCACGCCCACCGTGTTGGTGGCCGCCAGACAAACTGTGTACGTTCCGTCATCGACGTAGTCGTTACCGGGGTGCTGGAGCGCGCTCGTGTTGGCGGGGGCACCTTCACCGAAGTCCCAAGACCATGAAGCCAAGGCACCGTATTGGTCCGTGCTGAGGTCAGTGAACTGGGTGGTTTGGAGGTCGTGGGGGGCGGTCGGGCTCCAGCGGAAGTCAACGGCGGGTACGCCAAGGGGACTCAGGGTCTGACAAGATTGGGCGGATTGCCCGTCGTCGTCCGTGACTGTCAAGCAGACGTTGTAAGAGTCTCCGAAGCCGTACTGGTGCGTAGGGTTCTGCGCGGTGCTGGTTGACCCGTCGTCGAAGGCCCAGGACCACGAGGCAATGGAGTCGCCCGCCTTCGGGGTTGTGCTGCCGTCGGTGAAGGAGACCGTGTCGTCCGTTGTGAGTCCCGCGCTGTGCAGGTTAGTGTGGGCCCAGGTGAAGGCGGCCGACGGCGCGACGTGGGCGACCGAGAACTGGCTGCAGGAGATATGGACGGCACCGTCGTCGTCGGTCACGCGGAGACAAGCCGAGTAGACCCCACCGTCGGCGTAGGTGTGACTCGGCGTGACACCGGTTCCGGTAGCGCCGTCGCCGAAGTTCCAGTCATAGGACACGATTGTACCGTCACTGTCCGTGGATGCGGTCGCGTCGAACACCACGGCGGCAGATTCGTCGGTAGCCGTGACGGTCATGACCCCGGTGGGAGCGACATTGTTGACAATGAGCGTCTGGCAAGCCGGGGCGCCGGCGTCGCCGTCGTTATCCGTGACCGTGAGGCAGACGTTGTAGTTGCCGTCGTCAGTGAACGCGTGGGTGGGCGAGGCGACCGTGCTTGTGGTACCGTCGCCAAAGTCCCAGGCCCAAGCAGCCACCACACCGTCAGAATCCGTGCTGGCATCAGT
>JBFJXU010000248.1:0-2410 GCA_041622975.1 Thermoplasmatota archaeon | reverse complement strand
GTGTCCTGCATGTCCCGGGCGGGGTGATCCTGTGGAATGAAGAGCGCATCCATGTTCCAGAAAGCCGATTCCACATAGTCGCCCATGATTTCCTGGAATCCGAGGCTTACGAAGATGCCCCGAATTTCTTGGATGATATGAGTCAGCGGGTGGGCCTTGCCCGGGTTCCGCTGCGCGACCGGGGCATCAAAATCGAAGGGGCGAATGTGGGTCGCCGCCCGCTCGACCTCCGACATGTCGGGCCATGCAGCAATGAGTTCAGGGGTTACTTGGTTGACTTCCTGGGCGCTGGCAAGGGTATCGGTATCAATGGCACCGGCCACTTTGCGGCCCTCGTCGGTGAGCGTGATCGTGCGAGTCGTCTGCTCGTGGATGGACACTAGGTTGCGCTTGGCAAGTTCACTTGCCAACTCTGGCGCAACATGACTCGAGCCGTTAGCCAGTTGGGCCAAGGCGGCCTCGTCATCCCCTTCGGCCGCGTCGCCCGTAGCCACGATGGTGCCTTGCTCGATGTTGGCCCATCCTTTCCGCTTGAGCCAGCCGATGGCAATCTTGCCGGCGGGGCCAAGTTGCTTCATCATGTCTCCCATCGGCAGGCGGCCCCCCGATTCCTTGACCAGGTTGATGGCTTGGCGCTCGGGCAAGCCGTTGGCTGCGGCATCTTGGCCTTCGTCCGTCAAGCGATGGGTAGCATCCAAGGTTTCGTCGATGACAACAAGGCCGTGGCGGGCGGGCCGGTCGGCTGCCTTGAGCGACGACGCATCAGCGGGAACCGATTTTTCGAGGAGGCTCGCCAGCAAGCGCTGTTCAGCGAGGGACCAGTCAGCCATGGGACGAGGGCGCCAATGGGCGGGGTGTGAAAAGGCCACCTGGATGGCTACAGGAATCCGAGGCGTTGGGCTTGCCAGAGCGCGGCCATGACTGCCAGCACCACGACCCAGAGCGTCATGTTCCGTTTCTTCATGCGCACGATGTCCTCGTGCTCGCGCACACAGGCCTCGCTACAGAAACGATCCTCGGTGGTCACCACCTTGCCACAGATTTCGCAGTGCTTGTGGTCTTCCATGGTTCAGTGGATGATGGTGCCGTTGAAGGCCTCGCCGGTGACTGCTGCGCGGACGTTTGCAAGGTCGGCACCGTGGACGACGCACGTGGTCAGTTGATGCTGCGTGATTAGGTCCGTTGCCGGGCCATCAATGACGCCTGATTGGCCGGCGGTTTGCCATGCACTGTCGCCCACAATGGCACGCAAGCGGTCGAAGTCGGCTTCCGTGACTCGCTTGGCGTTGGGATCCATCCGGGGGTCGGCTGTGTACACTCCGTCAACGTTGGTCGCGATGACCAACCGGTCAGCGCCGACGGCGATGGCCAATTCGGCAGCGACTTGGTCCGTTGAGTGGCCGGGAGCCGTGCCACCCATGACAACGATGTCATGGGACATACCAGCCGCATCCTCCGTCGTATGGGGCAACGATTGATTCACGTCACCACCGCGCGCCTTGACCAGGCCGGCCACCAGCTGGGCGTTCAACCGCGTTGCCTGAATGCCAAGCCGGTCAAGGTCCGCCTCGTCCTCCATGCCGGCTGCGCGGCCGGCAGTGATGTGGCGACGCGCGGGGATGCCACCACCCACGACCACGTGAACCGGGGAATCACGCGACCATGCTACTAGAGCATCGGCTAAACGACCCAGGTAATCTGTGTCGAATTCAGCGGGTGCTACGAGGCTGCCTCCAAAGGCGACCACGACCATGTGGACTTCGACCGGACCTGTTGGCTTAGGGCCTACGGTGCGTCCGTCCAGTAGTCAATGATGACGGCGCGGAGTTGCAGTTCCGGAGGATGCCAGGTGTTGCCATGCAGCACAGCATGCACGCCGTACGAATAGTTCCACGAGTCAATGGTGGCGTGGCTGATGGTGGTCGTGCTCTTGGTTAGAGTGACCATGGGGTCTTCTGGCACGGTGGAACCGACGGCCCCCGTCATTTGTTGCTTGGTGCCACCGATGGGCACCCGGTACATGTCCGCGTAGAATCGGCCATCGTGTACCATGTCGTAGCCGACCACGGTAAACTGCGTGACCACCGCGCCGTCGGGCAGGTTGACGCCGGCGACCATTGCGACGGGTTGCATCATGCCGCCCTGCTGGATGGCGTCCCCCGTGATAGTGAAATTCTGATCGTCATCCATGGGGCTAAAGTGAGCCGGGCCCAAGACCATACGCTGCATGCGGGGACCAACGGTGAGGTCGCCGTTGATGTGGACGTCGCCATTGAACACGTTGTTGGTGTTGAGGTTGGCAAAGTCAGAGGAATCGAAGCCATCCAGTGTATCCGCGTCGTCGTCGCAGGTGACGGCGCCAGTGGATGTCAATGTCTGAATCTGGGCCGTGCCACAATCCGCTGCCGGT
>JBFJXU010000247.1:0-2413 GCA_041622975.1 Thermoplasmatota archaeon | reverse complement strand
ACGCCCCTTCGCGTCGGCGCGACTTAGATGCCACGCCGTAGGCCCCCATTTGGACGCCGAATCGAGTCCGCACGCGTTTAAGCCGCCGCCCCCGCTCCACGACCCGTGCGTTTCCTGTTCCTCTCGCGCGAACCACGTCTCTACTCCATGCGGCGCTTCGAAGCTGAGTGCCGAAAGCAAGGCCACAGCATGCGCGTCATGGACGTACTCAAGACTACCATGGTCCTGCATGCCCAGAACCCGGGCCTAGAACATCGTGGCGTACCACTACGAGCAAGCGAGGTGGACGCCGTCGTGCCCCGCATCGGGGCCAGTGTCACGGAAGCTGGCTGCGCCGTCGTCAACCAACTGGAGATCATGGGCCTCCCCGTGCTCAACCGCAGCCAATCCATTCTACGCGCCAGGGACAAGCTGCGCAGTTTCCAAGTGCTTTCCCGGTGCAACGTGGACATCCCAAAAACCGTGGTCATCCGCAACGCCAGTGCGCTGGACAACGCCCTCGACCTGGTCGGCGGCACCCCCTGCATCATGAAACTCCTCAAGGGCACCCACGGCGTCGGCGTGATGATTGCCGACAGTCGCGACGCCATCGAATCCATTCTACAGACCTTCTGGAGCCTTGGGCACGTGATTCTTCTTCAGGAATTCATCAAGGAATCCAAAGGCCGCGACGTGCGCGCATTCGTCGTCGGCGACCGCGTCGTCGGTGCCATGCGACGCGAAGCCAAGATTGGTGAATTCCGCAGCAACATCCACCGCGGAGGCGTCGGCAAGCCGATCGATTTGTCTGCAGACGATGAACTTGCATGCATCGAAGCTGCACACGCCATGGGGTTGCAGATTGCCGGCGTGGATTTCCTGGAATCCAACGACGGGCCCAAGGTGCTCGAGGTGAACGCAAGTCCAGGCTTCCAAGGATTGGAAAAAGCCACAGGGAACAACATTGCCGGCGACGTGGTCAGATTCGTGGGCGAATTCGCGCGGAGGCATGATCGGTGAAGATGATTGCCGGCAGGCGCCCCACCCCTGGAACGGTGCGCAAGGTCAATCTCAAAGTTTCCGAGACCGCATTCCACCAACCGGCCCGCATCCCCGTTACCATTGTGTGCGGCAAGGACCCCGGTCCGACCATCTTCGTCACCGCCGCCGTGCATGGGGATGAAGTCAACGGCGTCCCAATCGTGCGCCGATTACTCGACCGCCTCGAGCCTGACAAGATGGCCGGAACCTTCGTTGGCGTGCCGGTCGTCAACCGGTTTGGCTTCCCAAGTGGCGACCGCTATCTCCCTGACCGCCGCGACCTCAACCGCCACTTCCCCGGCCGACCCGACGGCTCCATGGCAAACCGCATGGCTGACGCATTGTTCACCAAAGTACTGTCCAAATGCGATTACGGCATCGACCTGCACACTGCCGCAACGGGGCGTGCCAACCTGTGCCACGTACGTGGCGACGTGGACGACCCCCAAGTCAAGGCCATGCTCAAAGCGTTCGGCACCCCCATCATGATGAGTGGAGCCGGGCCCACCGGGGCCCTCCGTCGGGCACTCACGGAAGCGGGGGTGCCCACCATTATCTTCGAGGCAGGCGAGCCTGCCAGGTTTGAGAGCCACGTGGCGGACGTCGGCTACCGCGGTTGCTTGCGCGTGATGCGGAGTCTTGGCATGTTGCCCCAGAAAGTTCGACGCCCTCCGCTACAGGTCTTGGTGCGAAGAAGTGAATGGCTCCGTAGCGACCACGGCGGTATCGTGGACCTCAAGGTGGAGCCTGGCGACCTCGTTAATCGGGGCAAACACTTAGCCCACATCCATGACCCATACGGGCGCCATGTGGATGCGGTCGTTGCCCCGAAGGCTGGCGTCGTCATTGGCGTGGCCACGAACCCAGTAACGAACCCGGGTACTGCTATTGTTCACCTGGGGCTGCTTGACAAGACCCTTGCCTCTGTGCGGGACTTCGTCGCCGGCGGAGGCGACCTGGGCCATATTCACATTCCACCTGCTCGCAAGAAGGCCGAGCAAGCAAAAACCGCCAAGGCCATCAAGGCAAAACCTCCCACCAAGGAGAAGACCGCCAAACCCCGTAAGACTTCCAAGGCGACGGCGTCAACCACATCATCCAATGAGGCCCCGGCCAAAGAATCTGCTAGCAAACCCTCGGGCAAGAATACTCGGAAATCTGCCAGCAAATCATCGGCAAAGGCGTCCACAAAGAAGCCACCTGCAAGCAAGGGCGGCGCCAAGTCGGACAGGGCCAAAAAAACCGTGAAGGCGGCCAGGTCCAAGTCCACCGCGCCCGCCCCTGTGGCCGACGAAGATGACCGGAATCCAACCGCGGTGGATGATGACGACGCCCTATGACGGTCTGGCTGCTAGCCCGAGGACTCCTACGCGACGCTCCCAAACCGCTCGTT
>JBFJXU010000246.1:0-2446 GCA_041622975.1 Thermoplasmatota archaeon | reverse complement strand
GCCTTCTGGTAGCGACCGACCCGCGAGCAAGGCCTGAACGGGCGGCGAACCCAACCTCCGCCGAGCGTTGCCCACTCCGTGGCAGAGTTCCTTTGGGGCATCACTCAACAATCAAGTGCTGTTTAAGTGGCACAGCGAGCGTCAGATAGGCCATCTACCACTAACAGGGGGCAGAACATCACGAGGTCCGCAGGATATTCTTGTTCCACGCTCGCAACAGATTGTGCCAGTGCCCCAGCCCCGCTTTTGGCCAGGTATACGTGGCCTGTGGATGCGTGCCCGACCTTAGCCACAATGCCCACCAGCACGTAGTCCGCATCCGCGTACGCCATGACCTCCGGGTATTGGCGCGAAAGAGGGCCACCGGACACGGCCATCTTCAGCATAATGAGGTCGGGGTCAAGGCTTTGCAGCCTTTCCGACTTACTTCCCCCGTGAGCAAGCCACTCATCGGTGAGGCCTAGGTCATCCACAGAATGCCAGCCTGACCAATATGGTAGTGCCCCGGATTCCGTCGTGTACATTTTCATTCCCTCGGCTCCAAAAGGGGCTAAGGCTTGACCCATGGCAATCCGATCTTCAGTGAGACCGTCATAATAGGCTGCATGAGATATCCCGTAATGGAATGGCACCGCCACCACCACCAACGCCACGGACCAGCCCAGAACGGCACTTGGCCGGAACGAGATTCGCGAACCGGACATGGCGATTACAACCGCCATCACGGGCCAAAGTGGCGCCCGGAATCGCCAGACCTGCCCCTGGACCGGGTCCATGAACAGGCCATATACAAGTAGGCCAAAAATGCCTGCAAAAATGGGCGCTTGTAGTCGCAGTTTCGGGGCGTCCCTACGATACGCGACGAGCGTCAAAAAAGCAAGTGGGATTGCAATGACCTGAGCAAATGAAACCACATCCCAGAGGCCGCCCCATGAAAGTCCCGCTTCCTGTTTGACATAGAATGGATTAGGGAACCAGTGGCCGAAGTAGGCGCGGCGCGCCGCCATGTATGTCATGCCAGCCAAACCCGCGATTGCAAGGCTCGGCATCGCCCGACGCCAACGGTCGCCATTTGCGCCGAGGAGAAAAGCATACACGGGGGCCACGAAAAACAATGAGTCCGGCCTCGTCAGGATGGCCGCAAAAGTACTCACTGCCAACCATCGCCAAGCCAGGCCATTGCCCTGTTGCACTTGGTATGCTGCCACGGCAATCAACGTCAACATAAGCCCCGCAAGGGGCGTCTCCATGCCTTGGATGGCCAGGAATGCGAAGGCAGGGCTCCACGCCATCGATGCGGCAGCACCTAGGTAAAGAAGGGGCTGCGTCTCAGACCGAATGCCCACGCCGACGATGATGGCAACGGTTGCCATGGCCGCTGCTAGGCCGAGTGCCTGCGCCCACGGTGCTATTGGTACTCCCATCAGGTGCGGTGGTACCTGTAACAGCATCCACAGCATTGACGTGAAACCCTCCACGGCGTCGCCGTCAATATTCCAGCGAGCGCCGTGCCCGTCCGCAACGTTGCGGGCGAATCGAAATGTAATCCACGCATCATCCAGGACAAACCTTCGCCATCGCCACGCGAACCCGAGGAACGGAAGCGCCAGCAATGCCGCGGGGAACCAGGGTCGTCGAGCAATGGCGCCGGCCCGAGCCGCCAGGTCCGTCAACGCCGCGGCACCTCAGCAATTGACTGCTGGATTTCTTCTTCCAGTCCCAAGAATAAACCATAGACGCGAAGGGGGTCCGGGCCGCTGGCTCGGTCGCGAAGGTCGGCGAGTGTACCTCGACCTATTCCGCGCCGGCGGTTGCGTCGGGGAATTTGTGGTTCGTCAAGATCCCGGTTTACGATAATCGCATTCTCGTATCCACACTCGGCGAGCAAATCAAGGAGTCCAAGGTGTTGCTCGAGCGAAATTAGGCATGGATGCATTTCGATGAAGACCTTTGGCCGTTGGCCCAGAACGCGGCGCGCTCCTGGTAGTGCCATGATTTCGCCACCTTCGATATCCATTCGGAGAACATCCGGCAAGATTTCGTGTTCGGTGCAGAAGTCATCAATTCGCACTGTCTTGACCTCGTAGGCCTCTCGAGGTCGCGCCTCCTCCCGGTGTAGAAGGCTCCCCCAATTGGCCACTTCGGATGCATAGAACGTTGCCGTTCCGGGCGCATCCGAGGCGGCGAAATCATGGAATTCTACGGGGACGGGCAAGTGCTCGGCGTTGCGTCGCGCAGTAGCCGCCAAGTCAGGGTCAGGCTCCAATCCGATAATCCGGCCCTTGCCTGCCATGGCTTGAGCCGCAGTCGCAAGGTAGTATCCGAAATTGGTGCCAACATCCAGCACGGTATCCCCAGGTTGAACCAAGGCTTGGTACAACCGGGTAGCCTCAGGTTCGTGGAGCCCTAACAATTGAAGTTCCTCGAGGATTCCCGCATGCACCTT
>JBFJXU010000245.1:0-2452 GCA_041622975.1 Thermoplasmatota archaeon | reverse complement strand
TCCCGCACTTGGTCCACGTGAACGTGGACTGCATCCAAATCCGTACATTGGAGCGCCTCCAAGCCGGCTAGCAGTTCATGGCTCGCTGCAGCAAGGCTCTCCGTGACGTGGGCTAGCCAATCGTTGCCTGGTTCTTCAAGAGACGAGAGAGTTGCAGCAACTTGACGCTCCACGATGGCCAAGTGGTGGCGGTGGCGAGCATGGGGAAGCAACTGGTGTACGAGATTGGCGGCAAGCAGGACGCCCGTTGTGGCGTGGCCTCCATGTGTCAGGAGGGCACGGCCGAGGCGAGTGTAGGGTTCCCCGAGGGGACCCAGGTCCGACTCCACAAGCGCTTCGGCTCCCCGACAAACACGGCCGTCGATGAGTTTCCAGCCTCCGCCGGGGCCTATGGTGGGACCAAGGAAGTCCATGACCCAACGGGCCGTGCGGGCTTGCGCGTCGTCCGCGTCCTTGGCATCCACGGCGCGGACCACACGGACCAAGTGCTTGAGTCTTAGGCGAGGTCAACCCATACTGCTTCGCTCGGGACCGTGACGCCGGATGGCGTGACCGCGTTCACGAACAGCATGTAGGGGCCCGGAGGCGCGACCAATCCCGAAGGTGGCATGGTGACGTGAACGGCAGCACCGTTGGTAGTTGCGTGGTCCACATTGATGACCCGTTGGCTGGAGTCGAACGCGTGTGTGGTGGCGCCTGGGCGAACCAGCGTAAAGCCATCCAGCGTCCACCCCGAAGGCACATCGACGCTCACGCCGACGGTGCCTCCGTAAGTGCCAGTCAGTCGGGCATCGTCTTGACCGATGCCACCGGAGCCAAGGCTCTCGATGGAGGGGCGGTCGCCTTGGAAGAAGTAGGGGGGCTTGTACACTTCCAGCCGGGTTTCCACTTCCTGGGGCTCGTATTCGAGGTCGCCAAGTGGCGTCTCCGTGGTTTCGCGGCCTTGTTCGAAGGGAATGTGCAGCGGCACGTGGCCCCCAACTAGGACGCTCGCATCGGGCAGCAGAATTGCGGTAGAATGGTAGCCGCGTTCGAGGGCCATGGGGGCCAGGGTCGTCCACTGGTCACTTTCTACGTCATACCACTCGGCGTTGAGGATCGGGGGGTCCTCTTGGCCATGAACAACCACGTTGTCGTACGCGGCGCCACCGAGGGCGAGAACGTGGCCATCGGGGAGGGTTACACCGTTGAGGTGCCAGCGGCCGTGATTCATGGGGCTGCGGGCTTCGTTGGCCACGGCGACCGGGGTGCCGTCGGGGAGCGTTGTAACGTCGCTGAGGTCGGCTAGTTCCGTGAAGGGAATTGCCGCCGTGCTGCGTTGCAGGGTTCCGCCGAAGGTGAGGAACTTGGGGGCGTATGCGTCGTCGGCATCGAGGGGGAGCATCACACTGGATGCGTGTTGACGGCTGCCGAAGATGCTTGGACCAAGATGGTGCCAGTTGCCTTGGCTGTCCATAAATTGCTGGAAGTTCCAGTCGCCTTCGCCGGGGTGTTCACCGAAGGGACCCCACATGGTGCCGACCGTGTTGAAGAAAACCTCGCCAGCCAATGGACCGCCTGGGACGTAGGTAATGCGGGGGTAGAGAGGCAGGGGCACGGGCCGATCGCTTACGGTCGTCCATTGATCGAGGCCCACGTCATAGAGTTCAATGGCCCCACGGTGGGTGTGAGGCATGGTGAGGTTGGTGATGCCAGAGGCCACGAGCGCGTCGCCATCCGGCGTCGAGATGAGGCTGGGGTACCAGCGTCCGAATTCCATTTCGCTCACGGCGCTCCACGTGTCCGTTGCAGGGTCGAAGATGCGAGCATCCGTGCCACCTTCCAGCGGGGTGACCTCGGGGCTGCCGCTTTCGGCGTCCTCGGTCAAGATGTGCCATTCGCTGCTGCCTACGGCTAGCACCCGACCGTCAGGCAAGATGGTGTGGCCGGCGCAAAAGAGGTCGTCGCCGGCGCCGTCCGAGTGGTTAGGGGTAATCACTAGGCCCGTCGAGGGGTCCCATACGCGGCTGTCGGCGCTGTGCGGCGTGATGGTGAAGAACGTGATGTCGCCGTTTCCGGTGCCATGTTGATGGTGGTCGTGGTCTTCGTTTTCCTCGTGGTGGACTGCTTCGACGCCGGACCAGTAGAGGACGCGGCCGTCAGGCAGCAATGCCATGCTGACCGCTGGCTCTTCCCCCTCGAACGGCGCGTCCCAAGCGCCGCACAATGCGGGGTCATCACAGGCTTCCCGGATGGCAAAGTCCTGGATGGGCTGGGTCAGTGATGAGCCGAGGCTGGTGCCCGCGACGGCGAGCAGGCTCGTGACGAGCAAGATAGCAAGGAGTCGGATGCGCATGGCCTACCAGGGCCTCGACAGAGGCGGACGACCAAAACCGTTTGCACGGGGGCCAGATTTGCCTAACGGCTCCGATTGGCGTGCATCTTCGGGCCAGGGGCCAGGCTGGACAGCCCT
>JBFJXU010000244.1:0-2464 GCA_041622975.1 Thermoplasmatota archaeon | reverse complement strand
TGGACGTGACCAGTGTCGAAAGCGGCCAAGTCATTCTCACGAGCCAGTGCTCGGGTGAAGCCCTGGCCGTCCAGGAGACTTGCTCCACGGTGAAGCCGGACGCAACATTCGATGGCGCGGCCCTGAATTTCTCGGGCTCCGGGAACTTCGCCGTCATTGTAAGTGGCAGTGGCGACCATGAAACCACGGGTGCCCCCGGTGTCGCCAAGGACCATCAACAAGCGGTCGCCATCCGTTACCACGTGATTCACACCGAGGGCGATGCAAGCGGCGTGGACAATGTGACCATCCGCCTGGATTACGACGATGACGACCTTGCCGAGGCAGGCCTAGCAGAGACTGATGTGACGCTGTTCTACTGGAATGGCACCCACTGGCATGACATCCTTGCTTTGGGTAAGGGCAACATCGCCGGCGACGGTGACTTCGCGCTCGCGGTCTACGACTCGGGCCGTGACACGGCCCAGAACATGGTTTGGGCCCACGTCAACCACACCAGTACCTGGAGCATCGGTGGCACTCCCGCCCCGCCCAGCAGCGGCGGCGGTGGTGGCGGCGGTGGCGGTGGCGGCGGTGGCGGCGGCGCACCCAGTGTTGCCCCTGCGGACGACGCGGTCGATACACCCGACGTTGAGGTCTCTGATGTTGAAGAACCGGTTGACGGTGAAACCGACGAATCACTGGACGAGCAAC
The DNA here is from genome assembly GCA_041622975.1 of Thermoplasmatota archaeon. Classification (GTDB taxonomy): domain Archaea; phylum Thermoplasmatota; class E2; order JACPAO01; family JAHFTW01; genus JBFJXH01. The sequence goes on along the minus strand of JBFJXU010000244.1, from coordinate 1,771 downwards.
CAGCCCCGCCCACCGACGATCTCCCGGTGGACCAGACAGACGGAGACCCCGACGTGGTCCACAGTGACGCAGACCCCGCCTCGGGCGGCGTAAATCCCTGGCTCATCATCTTGCTCATCGCCCTCGTCGGCGGTGTCGTGTTTGTGGTCCTCCGCAACCGCAAGCAAGAGTAAGCAAGGCTAAGCCAAGCAACCCCTCTTCCCCCTTATGCGACCCCTTCTTCTCGTCGTAGCCTGCGCCACGCTCGTATCCGGATGCATGGCTGAGGCATCCGATGTATGGATTCGCGGCGGCATCCAGTGCGAAGACCCTTGGGATGCTTGGACCTCCGAATCTGGCTACCAGGACGTGGACGGCAGTCCGGCTGAAGTTCGCGAAGCACGAATCGCCGCCTATTACACAGATCTCGGCTTTTCGGTCCAAAAGGTAGAGTCAGAACAGGAAGACGGTGCCTTCGCGGCGGTTTGCGGCAATCACAATGGCTGGACGGACCGCATGACGGTTTCCGATTTCGACGGCCGCGACGGCTGGCAGCGATCCTAGCGTGCCCGACTGGGGCCTCTGGGCCAGCATCATCATAGGCCTCGGCGTAGCCGGCCACGCCGTCGTAGGCACCGTCCTAACGACCCGGCTTGCCAGCCCCACCTCATTCATGTGGAACCGCTTTGGCACTCGCGAGCACTTACTGAGGCTCAATGGCACTTTGCTTGTCGTTGCGAGCAGCCTGCACCTGGTCCTGTCGGGCATCAAGTCGCTGCACGCAACGCCCGTCGTGTTCTGGACCTCCGTGGCTCCGTTTCCCTTCTTTGCGGTGGCTGGCCACCTCGAACGAGTCCACGCTCAATCATGGCGTATGCACCACGTTCTCATGGCCGTCGGCTGGCTGGCGTTTGCCGGCCACGGCGCCGTGGCGCTACGCTGAACCGGTTCTCTTGAGCACGTTAAGGATTGCGAACCGGCCGCGTCCGAATTCTCGGCCCACCCGTTCGATGGCTGCGGATTTGGTGGCTCCGGCGTGACGCAGGGCCGCGACGCGTTGGTGGACCGCGTTTTCCTCTTCCGGTGTCCAGGCGGCCCCTTGACGGCTTGGCCCCCTGACGATTGGCTTGGATTGAGTCGCCAAGAGGCCTCCTGGCTCAACATTCTTGAGGCGAGCTAACGCGTGCCGGAATGTACCCCGATTCACTTCAATACCAACGGCGCGGCGCCCCATTCCGATTGCTGCGGCTGCCGTTGAGCCACCGCCCATGAACAAGTCTAGGACGGTGTCACCGGGATGGCTGCTGTATGCAATCATCTTGGCGAGTAATGCCTCGGGGAGTTGGTTCTTGTTCTTCGACTGGCCCGGCTGGTATTCTCGTCCTATGGTCCAAACATCCTCTCGGTCTTGGTAATTGAGGGACCCGCCGCGCTCGTCCTTGTCGCCTACGCCGAAGCGGGATTCCAAGTTGAATGTGTGCGCGGCCCCCGGCTTGGTCCAATAGAGGATGTGGTAATGGCTGCTTACGAATTTGCGCTTCGTGTACACCCCGAAGTTGTACTTCCAAATGATGTGGTTTTGCTCCGTGAGCCCGGCGCCATGGAGTGCCGCTAACACATGGTGGAGGTGTGTGTACCCGCTTACCACGTACAGGCTTCCGCCGGGCCGCAGCAATCGGGCTGCCTCCTGCACCCAAGCATGCGTGAAGGATTCGTACTCTGCGGCCTGCACCTCAACGTAGCCGTCCACGACGAAGGATTCGTCCCGGTTGTAGTGGCGGTCCAGCCGGTC
>JBFJXU010000243.1:0-2476 GCA_041622975.1 Thermoplasmatota archaeon | reverse complement strand
GGGTCCACGCCGTCTTCACCGTACTGGAATTGCACGAGTGTGCCCTGCGTGTTTCGGACCGTGCCGTCTTGCTCTACGCGTAGGTCTTCCAGGGCGTTGATGAGACGGCGCTGCATGTAACCGGAGCGGCTGGTACGAACGGCCGTGTCCACGAGACCTTCACGGCCACCCATGGAGTGGAAGAAGTACTCGGTGGGCGTGAGGCCAGTCTTGTAACTGCTGGCCACGAAGCCCTTGGCGTTGGCTCCCAAGTCACCCCAGGCGAAGTGGGGTAGGGTGCGGTCCTTGTAGCCACGGTGGATACGTTCACCGCGCACAGCCTGTTGGCCGACCATGCCGGCCATCTGGGACAAGTTGAGCATGGAACCACGTGCACCACAGCGGGCCATCAGGACCGCGCTGTTGGTCATACCCACTTGGGTAGCCACGATTTCACCTGCGGCGTCACGGGCTTGACCGGTCTCGCGCATGATTTCCATTTCCAGGGTCTCGGCGGCGGTGCGGCCGGGGAGTGCATCCAGGGTTCCGGCTTCGAAGCGAGCCACGTAGTCAGCGACGCGGCGGCGAGTTTCCGCGGCCTTCTCGTCGATTTCTTCACGCGCGTTGGCGGGGATGTCTTCGTCATCGATGCTGGTGGAGAAACCGCGGAGGGTCAGGAAACCGTTGCCGAGTTTGGTGACCTTGTCTAGGAATTCCCGGGCGCGGGCGTTACCGTGGCGCCTGGCAATCCAGTCAAGGACGATGCCCTTGAAGGAAGCAATGGCCTTCTCATCGATGCCACCCTTGAGGAGGCGGCCGTTCTCGATGACGACCCAGTAGTCGTTCTCGGGCTTCATGGCGTCCTCCTTGCTCATGCCAGGAGGGCACGCGGCGGAGCGGAACTCGATGTTGAGATCATCCGGCAAGAGGGTGCTAAACAAGTCCTTGCCCCAGACGTACTTGCGGATCTCGCCGTTGTCGTCGGTCTCTTCGAAGATGTCGGGGGCCTGGCCCTTGAAGCCAACACGAGCCAAGACCTGGGTCGCGTCCTCGAGGGCCATCTTGGGGCCCTTGTTGTTGCCGTTCATGTAATTCCACGTCAGCAGGAAATTCCCGGAGATGTGGTCGTGGATGGCACCAATGATGGGGCCACCAAAGCGAGGCGAACGAATGTTCTCCTGCACCAGCATGAGAATCATGGCTTCCGCGCGGGCTTCCTCACCCTGGATGACGTGCATGTTCATCTCGTCGCCGTCGAAGTCCGCGTTGTACGGGGGACAGCAGGGCAGGTTGAAGCGGAAGGTCTTGCCGGGCATGACGCGCACGGTGTGCGCCATCATGGACATGCGGTGCAAGGTGGGTTGCCGGTTGAACAGGACCACGTCACCGTCGTCCAATTGGCGCTCAACGATGGCGCCCACTTCGAGGCGGTTGGCCACTTCATCGCAGTTCTTCTCGGTGACCTTGACACGGCGGCCATCGGCGCGAATGACGTAGTTGACGCCGGGCTGGTACAGACGTCCCGGGGGCGCGTCGGGTTCAGGGCCGCGGAGAATCAATTCGCGGCAGTAAGCGAAGTTCTGGGGCGTCACGCGCACCGGGTTGGTGAGTTCGCGGGCGCATTGAATCGGGCAGCCAACTTCGTTGATGCTCAAGTTGGGGTCGGGGCTGATGACCGTACGCGCCGAGAAGTTGACACGCTTACCCGACAGGTTGCTGCGGAAGCGGCCTTCCTTACCCTTCAGGCGCTGGCTGATGGTCTTGAGGGGGCGACCAGAACGGTGGCGAGCCGGGGGTATACCCGCGGTCTGGTTGTCGAAGTACGTGGTAATGTGGTACTGCAACAGTTCCCACAGGTCTTCCACAATCAACTGAGGTGCACCGGCGTCACGGTTCTCCTGCAAGCGCTGGTTGATGCGGATGACGTCCACCATCTTGTGGGTCAAGTCGTCCTCAGACCGCTCACCGGAATCGAGGGTGATGCTGGGGCGCATGGTGACCGGGGGAACCGGCAACACGGCGAGCACCATCCACTCGGGGCGGCACACTTCTGGGTTGAGGCCCAGCAGGGGAAGGTCCTCGTTGGGAATCTTCTCCAGCCACTCGCGCACTTCACTGGGCGTCATCTTGTGGCCGTTCTCGCGGAACGTGGTGGGCTTGTCCACATCGATGCTGCCGTGTTCGCGGCCACAGTGGGGGCACACGGTCACGTTGGAAGCATCCTTGGCGACGCGCTTGGCGAGTTGAGCCAGGTCCTTGCCTTCGCGGAGGAAGGTCTGGAGGTTCTGGTCGAATTCGGCGCGAATGCGCTCCGTGAAGAGCAATTGGCCGCAGCCACGGCACGTGGAGCGTAGGGCGTCGCGGATGGTCTTGACGAAACCGACATGGACCACGGGCATGGCCAAGTCGATGTGGCCAAAGTGACCGGGGCAGTCGCCGACCTTCTGGCCGCACGTCTTGCAACGAAGGCCGGGCTCGATGACACCGAGGCGGGGGT
>JBFJXU010000242.1:0-2488 GCA_041622975.1 Thermoplasmatota archaeon | reverse complement strand
GGCGGCTCCCGCAGCCACGAGGATGCCGACCACGTCAATCACGTACCACTCGGGGTGTTTGTACAGGGCTAAAACCGATCCACCGCCGAGCAGCCACCCTGAACCCCAAGCGACCAGTTTGCTGGTCCCGAGGGCCAGAAGGAGTGGGGCCACCACGTAGGCAATCGTCGAGCCGATTGCTGTCAGGATGATTGCTTGGATGACCCACTTCTTACCCCACTTAGCGATGGCCAGGATGACCATGGTGAAGACGATGAGGAGTAGGATGTAGCCAATGCTGTTGCCTACCTGGTCGGGGTCTTCAAAAGCCTGCAGGCCCGCCGCTTCGAAGGGTGAGGCAAAGGCCACGGCTAGGCCCATCGTGACCACGAAGGCTAGGGCTAACGCCGCCGTTGCAAACACGTCGGCTCCCGTCACCGGCTCTGGCTGCTGATCCTGGATGGCCTCCTTCCCCTCGCTCACGGACGCGGCGACGGGGCGGCTCCACGTAACCCGTTCGGGTACCCTTAAGCCACAAGAGCCGTCCCCACCCATGGTAGGTTGAACATGTTCAAGCCCGTCCCCGTTCTCTTAGCAGCAGCACTTCTGATGACCAGCCTCGCCCTCCCTGGGCAGGCGGCCACGTACGATGCCGAACAAGTTTACGTCACCAGTTTCGACGGCGTACAGATCGACATCAATGTCTGCAAGCCGGCCGGCGCCAGCCTAGCAAGCCCCGTGCCACTTATCCTGCAAAGCCACGGTTGGGGTGGCACCAAATCCTCCTGCGCATCGGGCTCCTTTGCTGCCCTGCGTGAGGCAGGATACGGTATCATCAGCATCACTAGTCGAGGCACCGGTAACAGCAATGGCGATGTGGCCCACGTCCACGACCCCGAGATCGAGGGCCGGGACTTCATGACCGTGCTCGACTACGCGGGTACCCTTGATTGGGTGGCGAAGGAAACCGGTCCTGATGCCTGCGGCACCAACGACATCATCGTGGGTGGCATGGGAATCAGTTACGGCGGCGCCTTCCAACTCATCACAGCCCTTGAGGAAACGCGTCTCAACGACTGTACCCGGTTCGACGCCCTCGCCCCCGAAATCACGTGGCACGACCTGCCCGACAGCCTCGCCCCCGGTGGCGCCCTACGTACCGTCTGGGTCACGGCCCTGTTTGCTGCTGGCTACAACGCTCTCAATGAATCCGTCCACCAAGCCTACTACTACGCGTTGGCCACAGGAGAACTTCCCCAATGGATTCTCGATGAATTCGCCCAACACAGCCCCAAGTGGTTCGCCCAACAAGGCATCCAGTTGGATATCCCCGTGTTATTCCGCCAAGGCCAGAATGACAACCTGTTCATTCTCAATGAGGCAATCCACAACTACGAAACCATCCTGACACCGGGGGCCAAGGACGCCAGCGTCATCATCGGCTACAACGGTGGCCACGCCTTGCCTTCCGCTGCCCCGGCCGGCTACGGTGGCGGCCTCGCCAACGAGAGTGACCCGTGCAGCGCGGACGAAGCAGGCTCCTGGCAAGATACCGCCGTGGCCTGGTATGACTTCCACCTTCGGGGGTCCGGTTCCGGTGTTGCCCCCGGCATCCGGCTCGCCACGGCTCAAGACTTCAGCGGATCTCGCTGCGTTACCCTTGCAGGCAGCACGCTACCCGTCACGCCCGGCGTGGGAGCAAGCCTCAATGCCGGCGGCGCCCCCGTCCAAATTCCTCTCACTGGCCCCTACGGTGATGGTGCTGTCATGGCCGGCACACCAGTGTTGAAGGCCGACTGGACCACGCTTCCTGGTGGACGCGTCTTTGCTGGAATCAGCGTCGGTTACACGCCGGCGGACGCCCGTGTTGTGAACAACAACTGGCGGCCCCTCGTCGCTCCGTTGCCCCTGGACCTCGAAACCACGGAGGCGGACGTAGACGGCAGCCTTCGTGTTCTCCACCAAATCGAGGAGGAATTACCTGGCCTCGCCGTTGACATCAAGCCCGGGCAAAGCGTCTACTTGACGCTGGCTCCCCTGGTGGATCAATTTGGCGCCCACGGCAGTCGCCTTCCTGGCGGACACGCCTTCACGAGCCTGCAAGTTGATTTGCCGGTCGTCGAAGCCGGCGGGTTCAGCGTGAGCCACCTCGACCCGTAAACCTCGGGTGGCCAACTCTAGCATCGCAATCGAGGCAGCATCCTCGCCGAAGGCGGCGTGAGGCGGTAGGCTACCAGATGTCCTCGACGGCGTCCTTGGCGGCCCGGCGCTGGTTCTCCAGGAACCGGTACACGCTGGCATGCTCCGCGCCGTTGAGAATCATGTCAACCGCTTGCTTGGCAATGCCAATTTGGTCCAACGGACCGATGATTCCGACGGTATGGCCGTAGATGGCCAAGTCGCAGGCGGTTTGCTCCTCGATGATGCGGCGCGTCTTGCCATCGGAACCAATCACGCGGCTCTTGATGCGACGCACGTGGTTCTTGTGTTTGCCCACGTAGTCGTGGAT
>JBFJXU010000241.1:0-2492 GCA_041622975.1 Thermoplasmatota archaeon | reverse complement strand
CGAGCGGCGCCCCGTTCAGGGTGCCTAAGCACAATGGCATCTGCATAGCCGGACAAGACGCGCATGGTATCCTCCAAGGTCTCCCCCTTGGCAGACGATGTGGTTCCAGCGTCAGAGAACCCAATCACGCCGGCTCCCTGTCGTAGCGCTGCCGCTTCGAAACTGAGTCGAGTACGGGTACTCGGCTCGAAGAAAGCCATACAGACAAGGTAATCTTGCAGGTCTACGCGCTGCCCCGTGTTGCCAAGAATGCCGTGGATCGCGGCATCGGTCAGGTCGTCAAGGCTGACCAAGTCGGGCATCAGGCCTCAAGCATCTTGCTCATGGCTTCCGCTTTCGGATCATGATCGTCCCTGTCGCCGATGAACTTGTCTTGCAGGCGGCCCAGCCAGATTGGCGTGATGAATGTGGTCAGCATGACGACGAGGATGATGGTGGTGTACTGCCAGTTGGCAATGAACCCAAGGCTCAAGCCAAGTGCAGCGAAAATGAGTCCCACTTCCCCACGGGGTGCCATGCCCACGCCGACGACTAGTTTGCTGGCGTTGGCGCTCTTGAGCACGCCCCACCCGCAGGCCAGTTTGGCGGCCATGGCGATGAGTGTCATGCCGACGCCCACGGCGAGCACGGGTATGACCACGCTGGCACCGGTGGCATCGCGCATCTGGGTGAGGTCTACCTTCATGCCGAGTGTTACGAAGAAGAAGCTCACGAAGATGGCTGCAATGGGGCGCAGGTCTTCGAAGATGCGGTGAGCGTGCCGAGTCTGGGCAAGGATGAGACCGCCCGCGAAGGCGCCCACGATGTCTGCCAAACCAGCGAGGCTGGCTGTGTAGGCCATGGCTAGAGCAAAGACGATAGCCAAGGCGACGGGGAAACCCTTGACCTTGAAGCGTTCCACGGCTCCGTCGTAGGCTTGTGGCAGGAAACGAAGCCCCACCACGATGCTTACCACCAGGAAGCCAATGGCCTTCACAGCGATCCATGCAAGCCCGAGGGCGTCCACTTGGGTGCCCGCCTGAGCGGCTGTGATGAGCGCCCCCATGATGGCGAGGATAATGAGGCCCCCAATGTCGTCAATGACGGCGGCCCCGAGGATAATCTTGGTTTCGTTGCTGTTGAGTTTGCCCATGTCGCCGAGGACCCGGGCCGTGATGCCGACGCTTGTAGCCGTGAGGGTGGCACCAACGAACATGTGCAGCAGGTTATTGCCGACTGCAGCATCTATTGATGCCCATGACGACCATATTGACGTCAGCGCCCAACTGGCGCCGTAGCCAACGGCGAAGGATGCGACGATACCGATGAAGGCGACAATCAGGCTGCTAGCGCCCACCTTCGTGAGTTCCTTGATGTCAGATTCAAGGCCCACTTCGAAGAGCAGCAGAATGACCCCGATAGTGGCTAAGGCGGACAGGACTTCTAGGCTGGCGATTGCCTGGCCGTGTTGTTCGATGAAGTGGCCGAATTCCGCCAGCAGGGTGTCGTTGCCGGGGTTGTGAACCACTTCATCGTGCAGATGGGCCTCCTCTTGGAGCAGCCCGAAGTCGGGCATCCCGATGTAGCCGCCGAGAAGGCTAGCACCGATCAAAATGCCCATCAATAACTCGCCCAATACGGCGGGTTGTTTGAGACGCTCAGCTACTTCGCCACCGAGTTTGGCGGCGAGGATTATGATAAGGATCTGGAACAGCACGGGTTCCGGTCCACTTGCCATGAAGCCGGCGACCGGGTGACCCGTCTTAACCGGCACCACGCCTGTTCCATCGAAGCGTTCAAATCAGGTCCCCAAGTCGGCGGCCAAGTCCCGGGCCGGTGGTCTAGGGGTTCTGACGTCGCCCTTACAAGGCGAAGATCGCCGGTTCGATTCCGGCCCGGCCCATGCATCCGCTCCTCATAGTCCCGTAGTGTAGTGGTCAATCATCTGGGATTCTGGTTCCTGGGACCGCGGTTCGAATCCGCGCGGGACTACTTTCTGTTACACTGGCGAGCCGTCAGGCTGCTAGGCTGCGCGGTCGTGCGCCAGCCGCGCCAGGTCTCGGAGGGCGACCACGAGGCGAACCAGTTCGGCGTCATCGAGGCCCCCGTCAAGTTCCACTGTCGGGAACTTGGCCGTCGGGTCGAAGCCGTGTTGGATGTCGGCGATTTCATCCGACCAGTACAACCAATCAGATTCCTCCAGGCCATGGGAGAGGAGCATGACACGCCAGACCTCCAGTCGTGGTCTGGGATGGACGTGGAGATAGCCGCCGGTGTACGGTTTGGCCTCATCGCCGCCCAACAGCCGAATCGCAATCTTGCCGGGCTTAATGTGTCCACCTCCGCCCGTCCATGCGTGGGCCAGGGTGCGAATCTGGGTGGCCAACGGTTCCTCGATGGTTTCCAGGAACTCCATCAATGCACTTTCTTCGTCGGCGGGAACGGTCATGGGCACGGGTGTTGCCAACGCGGTGGTGCCTTTGAGTCTATGCCATTGACTTCCCCGACCACGG
>JBFJXU010000240.1:0-2498 GCA_041622975.1 Thermoplasmatota archaeon | reverse complement strand
GACGCAGTACGCGTCGGCGGGCAAGCAATTTTCAGCCACCGTCGTGGGTATGGCGGGCACGAGCAGAAGGAACGGAATCAACCACCGGAGCATGCTGGAGGGAGCAGGCTTGCACTTTTTCAGGGTTGCCAGGGGGGCGATTGTTGGACGAAGTCGGTTTTTGGACCCCTAGGCTCATATACCCCCTCTATCTCGGCGGCTCGTCTACTGGAGTAAACATGGCTCTTTGGCAAGGTGAATCTCGACGCAAGCCCACTGGTGGTCGCCTGATCCGCAGCCGCGGCAAGCGCCGTAGCGAGGTCGCCCGCGAGCGCATCCAGGCGCACGTGGCCCCCCACTCCCAGAAACTTGTGCGCACCAAGGGTGCCAACCAGAAGATCAAGGTCTTGGCAACTGACAAGATCAACGTGATGGGCAAGGATGGCAAGGCGCAGGTTGCCACCATCAAGGGTGTCGAAGAGAACAAGGCGAACGTTCACTACGTGCGCCGGAACATCATCACCAAGGGCGCCATCGTTGACACCACCGCCGGTAAGGCCCGTGTCACGAGCCGCCCCGGCCAGCACGGCGCGCTCAACGGCGTCTTGGTCGAGTAGACATGGTATCCAAGGGCTCGGACCAAGTGGTCCTGTGGCCCCGATATTTTGATGCATCCCTGAGCCGCAAGGCTGGCCGGCGCGTGCCATCCAAGCACGCAGTCAAGGACCCCGACGTGAAGTGGATGTACTCCGCCGCCCGCAAGGCTGGCTTCACGGCCACCATTGAGGACGACGTGAAGGACCCCGCCGTGCCGTACCGAGCCGTGGGCCGCGTCCTGGTTGCCAAGGACGGCAGCAAGGACGCCGTGGTGCAAGCCGTTGCCCAAGCCATGGCGGCTGGCCGCGACGAGTAAGTTGCGCTGACAGAACCGCTAATACGCTGGGCGATTGGCGGCGACCCATGCGAGCAATCATGCTGGCCAGTATCATGCTGGCTGCAACCGTCGCCGGGTGCCTCGAAGGCAGCAACCCCGGCGTAGGCGACGATGATGACGTGGCGATGCCCATGGAAGGCCGACCCACGTGGGTCCTGGATGCTTCCGGCAACATCGTCGACGCTGCCAAGTTCCCCGGCGAGTTACCTGAATTCGACCAAGTGACACCCAGCCAACGCGTGAGCGGCGAACCCACCATCGCCGTCACGCGGACGCACGCCGTGTTCTACCCCGCCATTGAATTCGATCAAACCGGCAACCTGCCCCAGACCCACTTCATGCGCAGCCTGGACGGCGGCGAGACCTGGGAAGAAAAGAGTCCGGATGCAGGCAACGTCGCCCGCACCCACCCCTACAGTTTCGACCCCTACGTGTACGCCGACCCCCAGACCGGTCGCGTGTTCGCCCTCGACATGGGCCCCCACGTGGCCTGCAACCACGTAAGTTGGTCCGACAACGACGGCAACACGTGGACCACCCAGTACTTCACGTGCCCCGGCGTCCCCGTCAATGACCACCCCACCCTCTTCGCCGGGCCACCCATGGGCCTGCCCACCGTGGGTTACCCCAACAACGTGTACCTGTGCACCAACGCCATCGGTGAATCCCATTGCTTCGTCAGCCGCGACGGCGGCTTGACCTGGAACGACGGCGTCCCCGCTTACACCGGGGCCCAGCAAAGTGGTGAAGGCGACGTAGCCATCTGCGGCGGCTTGACCGGCCACGGCCACGCCTCCTGGGCCGACGGCACCGTGTACTTGCCCCGGGCTTCCTGCGGCATCCCCGAAGTCGCCGTGAGCCGCGACGGTGGATTGACCTTCGAAGTCATCCAAGTGGCTCCGGATGAAGACCCGGGCACACGCGCCCATGACACCATGATCGCCACGGACGCCAACGGCACCGCGTACTACCTCTACTTGTGCGGCCCCGATGACAACGGCGCCTGCTTGAAGATCAGCCACGACCAAGGCCGCACGTGGAGTGAAGCAATCAACGTCACCGCACCCGGCGTCACCGCCACCAAGTTGCCAAGCATCACCGCCGGCAGCGACGGCCGCATCGCGTTCCTGTACGTTGGCACCACCACGCCCAGTGGCTGGCAAGCCCACCACGAAGACAACGCCGACGAATTGAGGAACACCACGTGGAACGCCTACGTGGGTGTCAGTCTCAACGCCGACAGCGACGACCCCACCTTCGCCATCACCACCATCAATGACCTCAGTGAACCCATCAAGCGTGGTGGATGCACGGGTCGCTGCTTCGGTGACATCGGTGGCATGTACGACTTCTTCGACATCGACATCAACCCCATGACGGGCCGCATCTGGGCCGCCATCGTGGACGTATGCACCGGGGAATGCGACTGGGACGACGCCGACGCCGACACATTCCAACGCACCTTCGGCGCCGTCGGACGCCAAGTCGGCGGGAGCAAGTTGCTCACCGAACCGATTCCTGACGCGTAGATTCAGGGTCGTACAGACTGACCAAGCCACGAATGTCCGGGATAATTAGTGTGTAG
>JBFJXU010000239.1:0-2603 GCA_041622975.1 Thermoplasmatota archaeon | reverse complement strand
TTCCTTTGACGTGCTTGAGTTCCATGAGAGTCACCTTGTGGTTTGGCGCTGTGTGTGCCACAGCACAAGGTGGTCGATTCAGTCATTCCATTTAAGGCGATGGTGAATTGCCATTACAAATGACAAGAATCCTTACACTTGTCAAGACTATGGTCGGGGGGGGGGCGTTCCACCGCGGCGCGAATACTACGCGAACGACTTGCCGCAGCCGCACGTGGCCGTCGCGTTGGGGTTCTCTACCTTGAAGCCGCCGCCGACCAGTTGGTCGAGGAAATCCACGGTGATGCCATTGAGAAGGACCGCGAACTTGGGGTCGATGAACATACGCACACCGTTGGCTTCCACAACCATCTCGTGGCTCTCGGGGGCCTCAGCGAATTGCAGGTCATACTGCGCGCCTGAGCAGCCACCAGGAATGACGCCGACGCGTAGGCCCACCTCATCGAGGGGCTTGTCGCCAAGGAATTCGATGAGCTTCTGCTTTGCGAGGTCAGTAATACCCACCTTGAGTTCCACTTCGATGGTGGCGGTGCCGTCTTGGCTCATGGGTATGACTCGACGTTACCGGGCCTTAAGGATTACCAGGTCAACCTAAGCGTCGGGGTCGCCGCCGAGCAGGCGCTCCGTGATTGCCTTGAATGCGTCGCCGGCCGCGCTCCCATCCACCTCGACAATCGGTCGGCCTTCGTCGCCCGACGTCATGATGCGGGGGTCCAACGGCACTGCACCCAGGAATGTGGCGCCCAAAGCCTCGGCCATGGCGCGTCCGCCACCCTGCTTGAAGGGTGCCAAAACCAGCGAGAACGTGCCGTCGTCCGCGGCCGTCACTTCCACGGGGCCGTCGCCGGCATCCAATGTCAACCGAGCCCCAGCCGGGCCCGAGCCGCGGACCGTCAACCCGGACATGTTCTCCACGACACCAAGGACTGGAAGTTGCAGTTTCTCCACGAAGCGGAGGCTCTTGCGCACATCGCCTACGGCCACGTCCTGCGGCGTGGTCACGAGAATAACGCCGTCGGCGTCAGGGATGTTCTGAGCAACGCTCAGGGGCTCGTCGCCCGTGCCGGGGGGCAGGTCTACCACGAGCGCATCCAAGTCTCCCCAGGCTACGTCCCCAAGGAATTGACCGATGATGCCCATCTTAATGGGGCCACGCCAGATGATGGGGCTATCGGGGTCGGGCAGCAGAAACTGCATGGAAACACAGGACAGGTTGTCGGACACCTTGACCGGTTGCAGTTCGCCGTCCTTCTCCACTAGTTCGCCGCCCTCAATGCCCAGCAACTTGGGCACGTTGGGACCGGTCAGGTCCAAGTCCAGGATGCCCACCTTTTGGCCCGCCGCTGCCAGACTGCAGGCCAGGTTGACGGCCACGGTCGACTTGCCCACGCCGCCCTTGCCACTGGCCACGATGTACTTGCGGCGGATTCGCTTCATCTGGTTGATGATGCGCACCCGGCGTTGTAGTCGCTCAGCCGCGCGTTGGTCCTGAGCAGACTGGGCCTGTGGCAATGGGCTACTCTGCTGACTTGCGCCTTCGGCGGGCTTAGCCTGGGGCAGGTTGAGGGGATTGTCATGACTCATGGTGTCGGCCACATGGGTCCCCTTGAAAGACAATCCGGGGGCTTCAAGGCCTGAGGCGTCATCCATGCGGCGTGGTCTTCCGCGTCGTTGAAGAGAATCCGCCATTCACATTCCGCTTCGCCCAGGTGGAGTCCGGGCCCCACGAGAATTTCCATTACATTATCGGGTGCCCCCGGACCGGCCAAGCTGCAGTCGTGGACCCGGCGTTCAACCTAGACCAGTTATTCGCGTTGGCCAAAGAGCAAGGCCTGCGCATCACCACCGCGCTGTTCACCCACTGCCATTGGGACCACATCGGGGGCATCCCTGAGATCTTTGACCACGGGGTACAATGGGCCGTCCTCCACCGAGCGGGGGCCAGCAACGACAAGGTCAAGGCGGCCGGAGACGACGTGGTTTTCGTGCAGGATGGCCACGAACTGACCCTGGGCGATGTCAAGGTGAAGGTACTGCACACCCCCGGCCACCAACCAGAGGGCGTCTGCTTCCTCGTGTCGCATGAAGGTGGGCCTGCGGCCCTGCTAGGCGGGGACACCATCTTCATTGACAGTTGCGGCCGCACAGATTTCCCCGGAGGGGACACCTCCGCCATGTTCGATTCCATGGCACGGCTGCGCCGGCTCGACCCCGAAACCATCGTGTTGCCTGGTCACCACTACGCCAAGCACCCTTGGCGTACCCTCGGAGACCAAGTGCGAGACAACCCGGCCCTAGCCGTCGCGGACCGCAAGCAGTTCGATACCCTGCCGTTCCTGCGCGGGTGAACTACAACCCACTGGCGAGATCTGCCAGGGCGCGAGCGGGGTCCTGGTGTTTGATGACGCCACTAGCGAGCAAGACTCCATAGGCACCCAATTCGAGGGCCTTGGCAACGTCGCGTCCGGTCTTGACGCCCGCACCGCAGAGCGTGAGCGTGTCCGGGTTAAGGTCGGCAACTGCGGCCACGGCGTCGCTGACTACGGCTGGGTCGGCCGTGGTGACGCTGATATCACCGCCGATGAGCGCGGGGGGCTCGACGG
>JBFJXU010000238.1:0-2604 GCA_041622975.1 Thermoplasmatota archaeon | reverse complement strand
GATGAACGTGCTCCACCTGCTGGAAACGGATTACCTCATGCTGCTACAGTCGGTGGTGGATGGCACCCTCCACAAGCGGCGCCTGGCATTCCGCAACCACGCGACCGTCGTGAAATACGCCGTGCCCGAAGGCTACGGCACCACGGGCCCCAAGCCCGGGTACGAAGTCACCGTGGACGAAGAGGCCATTGAAGCAGCCGGCGGCGCAGTTTACTACGCCAGCATCGAGGAAGCCAACGGCCACCTGCGCACACTTACGAGCCGGACCCTCGCCGTACTGGGGGAAGCCGACACCATCAGCAAGGCAGAGAAGATCGCCGAGGCTTGCCTAGCGCATGTCCACTGTGACCACTTGGTAAGCCGCCATGATATCGGCACCGAGGCACTCGTCGAGCGCCGCATCGAACACATGCGACGCCTCAGGGAAACAGCATGACCATTACCACATACTTCGTCGGCACAGCCGGCGCAGGCAAGAGCAGCCTTGTGGCTGCATACGACCGCTGGTGCAAGGGCCACGGGATTGGCACCGTCACCGTCAACCTAGACCCCGGCGCCGAGAAACTACCCTACTCCCCCGACGTGGACGTCCGCGACTACATCCGCCTCGACGAGGTCATGGCGGAGAACGACCTTGGCCCGAACGGCGCACAAATCGCCGCGGCGGACATGATCGCCCTCAACCTCACGGAGATCCAAGAAGAGTTGCAGGGCTTCCGCAGCGAAGTCGTGCTCGTGGACACGCCAGGCCAACTCGAATTGTTCGTGTTCCGGCAGGCGGGTCGGTTTATCGTTGACAACCTGAGCCCTGGCCAGAGCAACGTAGCGTACCTGCTTGACCCCATGCTGGCGCGAACAGCTGGTGGCTTTGCCAGTCAAATGCTACTGGCAGCAAACACCTACTTCCGCCTCAAGACACCAATGTCATTCCTTCTCTCGAAGGCCGACACCATGGAGGAAGAAGCCGTTGAACACATCATGGCCTGGGCCGCCGACTCCTTCGCCCTTGAGAACGACATTCTGAGTGAAGAACCCGGCATGGACACGGAACTTGCCGCCAACATTACCCGCCTACTAGACGGCATGGCCATCCAGCAGACCCTGGTGCCCGTCAGCATCGATCAGACCGGGCTTGACCAAGTCTACGCCAACGCCCAGGCGGCCCTGGGCGGAGCAGAGGACGCCACCCCCGAGCAGGACACGTTCAAGGGCCCGCAAGAGGATTGAAGCAGGCGAGTCGACACCTTAGGATTCCGCGGAGCCCCCAACCAGGCCGGCCGTGGGGAACCTACGTTGATGCTGGACCGCCACCCTGCCAAGGGGCGGGGCGTTCAGTCCAGGAGCAGATTGACGCTGGTGGGCCACCAGCCATCGTGGTTTTCTTTCTGGATGGTGATGTCCACTTCGCCTTGCAGCAGCGCGACGATTTCCGGGGTCAGTTCGGCTCGGTACGCGGGGATTTCTCCGGTCACGAAGTGGACGCCCGTGGCCTCGCCAGCCGCGAAGGCCGGGTACCACATGGCGTGGTTGATGACCTGAGATGTAGTGCCACAGCAGAATCCCAGGAGCGCGTACACGTATGGCGGTGCGTCAAACGTGGCGATGGTTTGGCCGTCTGCATCAATCCGGAAGTGGGGTGGGTCCCAAGGGGCATCCTCGCAGAGCAGGTACCAGAATTCGCCGCAGCCTTCGTGGCCGCTGGTGAAGACCTCCAGGACCGCCGACGACGGGGAACCCACATCCACGGTGCGCGTCACTGCGGCCTCGCGGAGGCCGACCGCCGATAGCGCGCTGACGACGCGGGCGGCCGGCTGCTCCGGCACGACCGGGTCGTTGTAGAAGTCAAGGGTGACATCCATGAAGATGCCACTTCCCTGCCAGATGTCAATCTGCGTGGATACGTCGAAGGAGCCACCCATCAGGCTCGCGTACTCCGTGATATCCTCCGTCATCACCATGTCCCCGCGCGTGGTCGTGCCGTGCAGGACCTCCGTTCCTTCGATGAACACCATGAATACGCGGTCCCACGGGTCACCGGTGACCGGGTCGGGGTAGGAGTGAAGCGTCAGGATGACTCGGTTCCAATCCGCGTCGGGGGCATCGACCGTTGCGGTGTGACGGGCGCGGCCGAAGGTGTGGTGGTTGTCCACGAGGGCCGGCACCGTCGCGACGTGTACGGCGCCAGGCACGTCGGGGCCTTGGTCGGGAGTCAGTGTAACGGGTTGGACACTAGCGGCAACGGGTACCGCTAGCAGCAAGAAGACGGCGAGGCTTGCGATGCGCATCGTAGGCCCATTCTGGCCTGGATTTTAGGTGGTTCCAGCGGGCAAGGTGGAGTCAACCGCACGGGGTAATGCGGGTGTGCAAAGGAGTAAGGAGAGAGAAGGGAAAAGGAAGCGCCGCCCCCGAACTAGAGGGGCAAGCCGCCAACACTAGCGAAACGTCCGGCCCTGCAAGCAGGGCCGGCTGCCTCGCCACCGTGTTCGTCCTTCTGCTTACAGCAGAAGTCCGCCCACGCTGGCAATCAAGCCGGCAAAGAGCAGGCTGACGGTGTTGATGACCTTGATGAGCGCGTTGATGCTGGGGCCAGCGGTGTCCTTGTAG
>JBFJXU010000237.1:0-2605 GCA_041622975.1 Thermoplasmatota archaeon | reverse complement strand
CGCTGCAAGACCGCGAACGCATGCTCAAAGAATTCCCGGATATCGTGACGCCCCTTCGGTTTCTCTACCCCATCTATCCGCACGTAGCAGCCCGCCGAACGGTCCGCGTCGGACTACTCCTCTACGATATGCTGAGCCACGGCAAAAGCCTCCCCAAGCGGGGATACCTCAACCGCCGCCGGACGCTCGAAGTAGCCCCGGGCCTCAACGAAGAAGGCTTGGTGGGAGCGGCAACCTACTACGATGGCCTCATTGACGACGTACCTGAAATTTGTCGGCGTCTCATTGCCAAAGCGGAAGCCGCCGGTGCCAAATGTCACGAGCAAACAAAGGTGACAGACCTCCTCATTGACGACGGGGTGTGTCAAGGAGCCTTGGTCGAGGGACCTGACGGCAAACGCAGCATCCGCGCCCGCGCCACCGTCAACGCTGCTGGCCCCTGGATCGACGATCTAGTGGTTCTCCACCGCAGTGGCAAGGCCCCGCTGATTCGCAAAACCAAGGGCATTCACGTACTGGTCAAGCGCTTCATGGACGACGCAGTGATTGTCAAAAACGCCAGCGACGGCCGCACGTTCTTCTTCATTCCCTGGCGCGACTACACCGTCATAGGCACGACCGATACCGATTTTCATGGCGACGCCCGCAACGCTGCTGCGGACCCCGGCGATATCGCCTACCTGCTTGATGCCGCCTCCTGGTACTTCCCGGACGCTGACCTTACTGTTCACGGCACTTACGCCGGCGTTCGAGCCCTCGTGAACCAAGAGGGACTCACCGAGTCCAACGTCACCCGTCGCCACATCATTCACAGCCATGCGCCCGAAGGCATGGCCCAATTGTGGTCCCTGCAAGGCGGCAAAATCACCACATACTGGAGCCTCTCCAGAGAGGTGGTTCAACAAGTGCAACAGGCGCTAGACTAACACGCCTGCGCACGAACGCGTTGCGCGAAACCCTTGAACTAGGTGCGGAATCAGCCAGCGTGCAGGAACTCAAGGACCATGCGCGCGCCATGGGTCTTCTCGTCAACGACGCCGTGGAAGAGCGACCCTGGGGCATCTGGTTCGACTGGTTTCGTTCCCCCGAAGCGACACTCAAGTGCATGCTCGTGGCCCCCGGACACCGCATGAGCCTGCAACGCCACCAAGAGCGCGAGGAAGTTTGGCGCGTCATTTCAGGCAGCGGCGAAGACCAAGGTCCCAATCCGCCCCAACCACTCGTCCCCGGCAGCACGCACCACGTGCCCCCTGGGCAAATCCACCGCATCGCCAACACCGGCTCTGGCCCCCTGGTCATCGTCGAAATGCAAGCAGGAAATTGCTCAGAGGAAGATATTGAGAGGATGGAGGATGATTATCCGCCGCATCGGGCGTAAACGGGCGCCACATTCATCCTTCGGCGGCGCGAGATGGCGGTCGCGAGGATGGGCCCGTGGCAGGCCGCTTGCCGAAACTCGGGGCGGTAAGCGCGAGCACGAGAGCTGGACGAATGGGACTGAATCGGGCACTACTGGAGGCCGGCACCTTAGTCGAAGCCGTGGCCACCCTAGGCCTGCCGGACCCGAGTCCGTTAAACGCCCCGCGCGCCCTGGCCGCCGCCCGCTGCACCGAGCCTGGACGGTGAGCTTGGAATGATTGGCTTAGCCGCGTGGGCTATGCCGGAATCGAGCCATGTGGATCCGCGCTTGATTCGACACGCATTGGCGCCCTTCGATTGGCATGTCGCCAGTGAAGCTCTACGGGACGACGGTCGGGGCGCCATGGTTAGTCATCACGTGCATGGCGTAAATGCAACCGGAATTCACCAAGGGTCTGAGGGAGAGCTATTAGTGCTCCAAGGATATTTCCAGCAGGGCACCCACTGGGTCACCAATGCGCCCGAGTTGAGCGGCGAAAATGGCTTGCCGGACCCCTGTCAAAACGGCGTTTACAACGCCCTGAAAATGAGCTCCGGCACCGGCATCCTAGTCAATGATAGCTTTGGGCTGCTACCCTTGTATTACTTCTCTTCGAAGCAGCGCGGCTGGGCAATCTCGAACCGGCTGGACGTATTGCGCCATCTTATCGGCGCCCCGTTGACCCTGAGGCCGGAAACCGAGTTGGAGCTCGCGGGCCTAGGATGGATTCCAGGGAATTCGACGCCGTATCAGGAAATAACGCAAATGCCGGCGGGAGCGCGTCTGGAACTAAGCGACGGGGGCGAAACAAGAATTTCGAAAGGTGCTGCGCCGGTGGCGCCAATTGATGGTAACGATGCTGGAATGGGGCGACTGCCGGACGCATTCGGGCAGGCGTTTCAGGACCTTCGGGTACTTGGTCACGAGCGGATGCTGGTGCCCCTTTCGGGGGGGCTGGATTCTCGGGTACTGCTGCATTTTGCAGGCTCGGACGCGGCGGCCTACACGTTTGGCTACGACGGGATGTCCGAGCGAGAGTGTGCGCGACGCTTCATCGAGCACATGGGCGGTTCCGTCGCGGAAGATTATCTTGCCTTTGAGGTAACGCCCGAAATGGTTGACGACAACATCGAGCAGTTTCTGAGCTTGACGGAGGGAATAACGACGCCGATGGTTCCGTTCATCCCTGCCGCGTGGAATTGCCAT
>JBFJXU010000236.1:0-2633 GCA_041622975.1 Thermoplasmatota archaeon | reverse complement strand
TAGGACCGTGAGGCTCCAGCCGAGTGCTTCAGGATCCAGTCGGGGGACGTAACCCTTGATGACTCCCGATTGCTCGAGGCGTTTGACGCGGCGGTTAACGGTTGCCAGCCCGACGCCGGCGCGTTGGGCCACTTGCCGGTGGCTTGCCCGGCCGTCGCGGATCAGTTCGTGCAGCAGAAGCAGGTCGGTGGCATCAACGGCGTGGTGTGGTTCAGGCGTTCCGGGCACAATCCAGCCAGCCGTGATTATGAGAAGAATGTGGCGGTCATAGCGGTGGCATGGAACACATGCCTACATTCAGGTGCGATTTCGCCTGCAAGTGAACCTTCAAGTAGGGATGCTTGACGTGTCAGTCCACGAGGCCCCATGGTCGTCTACGCTGAATACATCTGGATGGATGGGCACCAACCCACCCAAAAGCTCCGCTCCAAGACTAAGATCCTGTCCGTCGACGAGGTCACGAACCTTGATGACCTGCCCGCATGGGGCTTTGATGGCTCCAGCACGGAGCAGGCCCCCGGTGACAATTCCGATTGTCACTTGACGCCCGTCAGTTTCTACCCCGACCCCATCCGCGGGGCGCCGCATTTGCTCGTCATGTGCGAAGTGTTCCTCGCGGACGGCGTCACCCCCCACCCCACCAACACCCGCGCCAAACTGCGTGCCGTCGCGGACCAAGTGGAGGACCAGGACGCTTGGTTTGGCCTAGAGCAAGAATACACCCTCATGGACGGCATGAAGCCCCTGGGCTGGCCCGACAACGGCTACCCCGCCCCTCAGGGACCATACTACTGCGGCGTCGGCGCCGACGAGGTCTTCGGCCGCGACATCGTCGAGGCCCACATGGAAGCCTGCACCATCGCCGGCTTGAGCCTGAGCGGCATCAACGCCGAGGTCATGCCCGGCCAATGGGAATTCCAAGTCGGCCCCCTAGGCCCGCTCGACGTCGCGGACCAGACCTGGATTGCACGCTGGCTCCTCTACCGCATCGGTGAAGACTTCGGCGTTAGCGCCACTGTCCACCCCAAGCCCGTGAAGGGCGACTGGAACGGCGCCGGCTGCCACACCAACTTCAGCACCAAGGCCATGCGTGAGGAAGGCGGCATGGATGTCATCGAGAAGGCGTGTGAACTTCTTAGCACCCGCCACGCCGAGCACATTGCCAACTACGGTGCGCACAACCAGGAGCGCCTGACTGGCCTGCACGAAACCCAGAGCATCGACAAGTTCTCCTGGGGCGTCAGCGACCGCGGAGCCAGCATTCGCATCCCCCTCGGGACGGCTCAGCAGGGCTACGGTTACCTCGAGGACCGCCGCCCCAGTGCCAACGTGGACCCGTACGTCGTGACCCGCCTGCTCCTTGACACCGTCTGCCTTGGCTTGAAAGAGCAGACTGTGGTCGTGAACTAGGCACGCCGTCATTTTCGTATCCCTCTTTCCCTTCCTCCTCCATTCATCACCAGTAACGCATAAGTGCCGGACGAGTAACTGGCCCGGCATGCGCTTTGCTGCACCTTTGACGGCCCTACTGTTGTTGACCGTCGCCCTTGCTGGCTGTACGGACAACACTGACGACGCCCCCGTGGATCAATTCGATGATACGGCGGGTGAAGTCGAGGTCAGTCAGACCCGCGGTGGTATCCGCGGTGTGGTCGTTGACGGTGCAATCCGCCCCATTGAAGGAGCGACCGTCCGCGACTTGTCCAGCGGCTTTGAGGTGACGACCGACGCCAGCGGTGCCTTCCAAGTGGGCGGCCTGCGACCCGGGGCCTACGAAATCGAGGCAAGTCACCCTCTCTACGACACCCAGCAGCAAAATGTCGAAGTGATTGCCGGCGTCGAGCGCCCGCCGGTTGTCAAGTTCCAACTCACTCGCCTCATCAGCGAAGAACCCTACATGCAACTCGAGAAGCACGATGGTTTCATCAGTTGCAGTGCCAACATCTTCATCCCTGAGTACCCCGACCCAGGCGCGGGCCCCTACTTCGGCGGCGCAGGTCTCCTAAGCGAAGAGTGCGGCGAAGGCGTGGGCATGCCGTCGGAGAGCCCGGTTCTTGGCGGCGAACGCATCGGCAAGGCCACCAACAACGCGGCCCAGACCTGGTTTGAACTAGACGGTGGTTTCATCGAGACTCTCATCGTCGAGCAAGTGTTCGAACCCAGCACTGAGGGCGGCAACAATGGCCTGCACACGCGAATTGCCACCAACTGGCTCTGTGACCCAGTCTGCGGCGGCGACCAAGCGGCAATCATGGATGGCCTGAGTCCCCTGCGCGCGGAGATTCCCAAGGCGACCATGCTGGAGAACAACATCACCATCACCGACGAATGGAGTACATTCAGCTGGGCCAGTGCCAACGCAACCGGTGTGCTGCTCAACCAGGAGTACGAGGTCTTCGTGGCGGCGTTCTACTACTTGCCTGCTCCAGAAGGGTGGTCGTTCGTGCGCGGCGACCCCAACCCCTACCTTCCATAGGTCGGAGCAACCCTGAACCACGGTTGAAGTACAGAAGCCGGCGTGGCGATGTGGCGACCTACGCCACGCTCTATTTCGGTTCGACAGTAGGGGCCGTGCCAGGCGACGAATCCGGATTCAGGAAGTTTCCGCGGCCTTAGCGGCCTTGCGAGCCGCC
>JBFJXU010000235.1:0-2646 GCA_041622975.1 Thermoplasmatota archaeon | reverse complement strand
GGTGCGCGGGCGGTCGCCCGTTCCCGCAGTTCTGGCCCTAATGCCCGTTGGCCCTTTTGCCCCCCAGGTCCCTTGGGGGACCATCCCCCACCAGACCTGATTACCCCTTTGGGGACCCATTCTCGCCTATGCAAGACACCCGTGCCGGTTACCGCATCGACCCCGGCCCTGACCTTGACTACGTGACGGCGTTCCAGCAACTCGCACGCGTCAACCTGTGTCTGCGCAAACACCGCGCCGACGGCCCCACGTTGTTGCGAAAAGCACTCCTTGAATCGGCGCTCGGCGACCACGCCCGCGCTGCGGCCACAGCCGAGGACGCACTCACCCATTCCCCGGACCTCCTGGAGGCAGCGTTCGTCCGCGCCGAGAGCCTGTTGTGCCACGCACTCACTTTGGAGGGGCTGCTGACCCGCGGCCCCGGCTGCGACCTCGAATTGGACAACGCTCCCGCAGAGGTCCTGGGCGAAGCCCGTGCTGCCTTTGACCATATTGCACGGACGAAGGAGGACCCAGACGTCCAGGCCCGTATCCATCTCTTGGAGGACCTGCAACGGTGCAGGACGCCGGAACAACGGCGCGCTGTCCTTGAAGAGCACCTAGCGTACTGAACGCCCGCTTTCCCGTTGGCGGTCTAGGCCGTCCGGTCGTCGTCGCCTCGTGGCGTCGGCCGCGCGGTACATCTCGCTGCTGCTACACCCAAGAACTTCGTAGTAGGTTCAGAGCACTTCCCGCCCTCCGCTTGGCCTGCAAGTACGCCAAGCTTCCGGCGGTCTTGGCCCACCCATTGCTGGCGCCGTAGTCGCTGGCAGACTCTGTCGGCCCGCTTCCCCTACGAAGTTCCGTCGCTTCGCTCAGGAACTTCGCAGTAGGTTCAGGGCCGAGCCCGCCCAGAACCACTTGATTTGGTCGTCACTGAGGGTGTGCTTGCCGTCGAAGGCTTCCTCGGAGCCATCCGCATGGTGCAGGGTGACCTTGACGTGCTGGCCCGGAGCCAGGTTTTGCACGTCGGCCGTAACCTTGTCGTCCTCGCGAATCTTGTCGTAGTCCGCGGGGTCCACGAACGTGAGGGGCAGGATGCCCTGCTTCTTCAGGTTCGTTTCGTGGATGCGGGCAAAACTGCGCGTGATGATCATGCCGCAACCCAGGTGGCGGGGCTCCATGGCCGCGTGTTCGCGGCTAGACCCTTCACCGAAGTTCTCGTCACCAACGACGCACCAAGTGATGCCTTCGGCCTTGTAGCGGCGAGCGATTTCGGGGTACAGTTTGACCTTGCCATCTGCTTCGTCCACGCGGCCGCCCACGTGGTCGTGGAAGGCGCTGTTGGCGCCGATGTAGCAGTTGTCACTGATGTTGTCCAAGTGGCCTCGGAACTTGAGCCACGGACCGGCTTGGCTGATATGGTCCGTGGTGCATTTGCCCTTAGCCTTGAGGAGCAACGGCATTTTCTCCAGTTGTTCGGGCTCGCGGGCAGGGAACGGCGAAAGGAGTTGCAAGCGATCCGAGTCTTCGGCCACCTTGACCTCGACCGCAGAGACATCGGCAGGGGGAGCCAAGTAGCCGTGGGGGTCGGGGACAAAGCCACCCTCGGGGACTTCGGGCGCTGGCGCCGGGGGTTCGAGGCGGAAGGATTCGCCGTTCACCGTGATTTCGTCAGCCAAGGGGTTGAACGAAAGTCGACCCGCTAAGGCATAGGCCATGACAATCTCCGGGGAGCCAATGAATGCCAGCGTCTTGGCGCTGCCATCGTTACGCTTTGGGAAGTTCCGGTTGTAGGACGTGATGATGGTATTCTCTTGCCCCGA
This sequence comes from Thermoplasmatota archaeon, assembly GCA_041622975.1. Lineage (GTDB taxonomy): Archaea > Thermoplasmatota > E2 > JACPAO01 > JAHFTW01 > JBFJXH01. The sequence continues at coordinate 841 of JBFJXU010000235.1, read as the reverse complement.
CTCGGATTCGGGGCGGTCCCATTGGCCGATGCACGGGCCGCAGGCATTTGCTAATACCGTCGCGCCGGCGTTGTTCAATTTGTCCATGAGGCCATCCCGCTTGATGGTCAAGTGGACTTGCTCACTGCCCGGCGTGATGAGGAGGGGCGTCTTGGCTTTGGCTCCATGCGCGGCGGCCTGCTCGGCCACGGCGACGGTGCGCACCATGTCCTCGTAGGAACTGTTGGTGCAGGAACCAATGAGGGATGCGCTTACCTTGTCGGGGTAGCCTTCCTTTTGGACCGCGGCAGCCATTTCGCTGACTGGGCGAGCCAGGTCGGGGGTGTGGGGTCCCACCAAGTGAGGTTCCAGGGTCGTGAGGTCGATTTCGATGATTTCATCGAAGAACCGGGCGGGATCCTCAAAGACCTCGGGGTCTGCAACAAGCAGGTCGTCGTGGGCTTCCCGGATAATGGGCACGATGTCGCCGCGACCCACTGATTCCAGGTAGGTATCCATGCGCTTGTCGTGGGGGAAGATGCTGGTGGTGGCACCGTGCTCGGCACCCATGTTGGTGATGGTGCACTTGCCGGTCGCGCTGATGGACTCGCAGCCATCCCCGAAGAATTCCAGCACGGCATTGGTGCCGCCCTTCACGGTCAGGATGCCGCACAGTTTCAGAATGACATCCTTGGGCGCAGTCCAGCCGCTCATCTGGCCCGTGAGCTTGACGCCGATAATCTTGGGGTGCAGGACCTCCCAAGGGAAGCCCGCCATGACGTCCACGGCGTCCGCGCCGCCCACGCCGCTGGCCCATTGACCGAGGCCGCCGCCGTTGGGTGTGTGGCTGTCGGTGCCGATG
>JBFJXU010000234.1:0-2662 GCA_041622975.1 Thermoplasmatota archaeon | reverse complement strand
GCGTTACGAAGAATACACCCTCGACTTGCAGCGGGTCCGCATCGAGGGTGTTGCGTCGGAGCGGATCTACCTCAAGGTCTTCCTGATTGACCGCGAGCACAGGGTTCCCGGCGGCACGAGCACAATCACGGCCAGCGGCGGAGATTGGACCAGTCTCGGGTCCCAAACAGTCCCGCAGGTGCGCCCAGCAAAGTGTGATTTCACGCCGGCAAATCCATGGGTTCCGGTCGCGGTCACGGTGTGGCGCCGGGCCGGCCCTGGGGGCGAGGACACGGTTATTGACGTGGCCTCCGAAACGCCCAGGGGCCCTGGGTCAGCGATTGGCAGCCTGTGGTGGAACGTGCGGGAAGAGCATTGGGCATGGGAGCCGGATGGCATGTCGGAGGGCTCATTGGTTCGCTTGCGGGGGCCCGACGGTCAAATCGAATTTGCGCCGCAAGTGGTCTAATTCCCTCCTGTTGGTCAAGGCACGTAACCAGAACCCTTAAGTGAAATCGTAGAGTCGTTCAGGATGAGACGGCCGGAGCAAAACTGGCCTGAACCCAACAGGTGTCCCCATGAACGTTTTCACGCGAACCCTCGCCGCCATTGCCACCGTCAGCGTGCTGCTTGTCGGTGCCTTGGTTGCCATGCCCGGCGCCAGCGCCCAGAGCGTCGGCCAACCGATTTTCGGTTTCACACTCAGTGGCGCGCCTGCCACGCCGGTTACGCCCATCGAACAAACCGTGACCGTGAGTGTTGACTGGACTTACAACCTGAAGGTTCCCCCGCAAAACCTCGCCGGTGCCCAGGGCACCGCCCAGGTGACTGTGAGCACAATCTGCACGCCGGGCCAAGTCACGATTGCCGGTGCCACAACGAGCATCATCGCCATCGATACGGCTGGCACGGGAACTACTTACGACGGCAAACTTCCGATTCAAGTCATCTTGCCTCGCACCCTACCGGCCCTCGACCCCATTTCCTGCACCGTGACTGGCAGCGTTTCCTCGGTCTTTGACCAAGGTGTCCCGGAAAGCAACACCCACACTGACACCTTTGTCATCAAGCCTGACTACTTTGCCCTCATTGAAGCCAAGACGGACCTCAAGCTGCGCCAAGGCGGTCCCCAAAAGCAGATTCCCTTCGCCATTGAAGTGACCAACTTCGGCAACGGCCAAACCAAGGTCAACTTCGAGATGGTGGAAAGGCCCAGCAAGGGCAACTGGCAAGGCCTCATCCCTGACCAACTGTTCCTGGATGCCCCCGGTGGCAACAAGCAGACCAACAACGCGGTCTTCACCGTGGCAACCCCGTACAAGAACGGCTGGAACAACGAAGAAGGCGCGTTCACCCTGCTCCTCAAGCCGGAATACGCGTTCAACTCCGAGAAAACCGGCAGTGACGTGACCATCACGCTGCTTGCCCGCGTTCGCGGTGTGTACGTCCCCAGCCTAGAGCCGCTGGTCATGGTGGGCGTCGTCATTGGAGCCGCCATGGTGGCTCGCATGAACCGCGAAGACGAAGCCTAGGCTTGCAGGCGCTGGCCTAGCTGGCTGGCCTTCTTTATTCCCTTCTCCTACCTTGTGGTTCTTTCAGGTGCCGTGATGAGAATGACGCGAACCCTATGTTGGCCCCTTGCATGGCTCCTGTTGGGTTCGGCGCTCTTGGTAACGCCTGGTGCGATGGCCCAGGATCCCCCTTCTCCGCCCGACGCACGCGGCTTTTACGCGTCCGCTTTGGAAGCAGACCAAACCGTCATCACAGTCGGAGTGGACCAGACCGCCTTCGTGCCCCTGCGGTTCTCGGACTTATCCAAGGACTCCTCGCGGGCATTGGCTGACACCGACGGGGCCTATGTGTCGAGCCACCAAACGCAGTACTTCATCGAGTATCCCGAAGGCGCGAACATTCGGGGCTGGAATCTCGTGCCCCCAGTCCTGCACTACTCGCGTGGCGGCGAGGTGCTTGAACCCATGCTGTTGGTGGGCGTCGATCGCTTCGTCGAGACGCCCGTTTTGGACTTCACCGTGGTGGCCAAAACCAGCTTCCCCGGCGGTCCGAAGGAGGCGCGCCTGCGCATGGCGGGCATTACGCCTGGCCTCAGCACGTTCAACGTGCAAGTATCGGGGGCGGTGGACTTGGCGCCCGACCAGCCAGTCAACATTCCGGTCACAATCTTCAATGGTGGACTCCTGCCGAGGGGCTTCAGTTTGGAGATTACTCAGAATGACTGTGGCTTGCTCGCTGCGCCCGCATCGAATATTCTGGTGCCCGCGAAGGCCTCGAGCACCTACATGCTGACGGTCAAGGGTCCTGACGATCGGTTCTGGTTCAATTCCCTCATGTGTACCATGACCCTACAGGTGTGGCCGCATGACTCGCCAAGCCAAACACGCACCGTGCAGGTTAGTCCGCAAGTAAGCGGCTTCTTTGTCAACCCAGATTGGGTGGTCACGGGCACCTTCATCGCCCTGTTTGCGGTGCTGCTTCTGATTATCCTTGCCCGCCGCAAGGCGCACATTGAGGAAGCGATTCTCGGCAAGCCCCAGAAGCCCTGGACCATTCCGGTGGAGCAAGTCTATTTGCGCCATCTCAAGGAGCAGGACGAGCGGGCCTGGTATGTTGTCCGCCATCACTTGATGGTGGAAGAATATCGTTCGGCGATGGACTGGTACTACGC
>JBFJXU010000233.1:0-2724 GCA_041622975.1 Thermoplasmatota archaeon | reverse complement strand
GCGAGATGCCACGTGACGAAGCCTATGGCGGTTCCCACCGCGCCCAAGTACGCCATGTTGGCCAAGGCCCCGGCCGACCACAATTGGGGCGCTCCTTCCAGGGCCCACGCCACAGGAATCAGTAGCACCGCGCCAATGGCAGTTGTCCAGAAGATTGCCTCCACGGTCGGCACGCGGCCGTGTAGCCTGCGACCCAGGGCCGTGTAAAGACCCCAAATGGCGGCCGCGGCCACGAACATTCCGTTGCCGAGCGCGCGGTCGTCCCCGCCCGGCGTTTGCAGAGCGCTCCAGCCGAGGGCGAGGGCACCAGCCACCGCTAGCCCGCCGCCGGCTAGGGCATTGCGGCGGGGTCGCACCCGATCCAGGAGGAACGCCCAGGCAACGCCTGACAAGCCAGCCAATCCGGGCGTCACGATGGCTCCGTCGCTGGCGGGTGCCCAGACAATTCCCAGCAAGAAGAATACGTTGTACCCAATGGCCCCGGTGAGCCCCATGGCCACAAGGATACGCCAAGTATCAGGTTCATGGTCAAGGCAGACCGGCCGCCGCATGAGGCGCGCAATGGGCCACAACAAGGCTGCTGCCGTGACGAAGCGCCCCACCGCAGTCCAGAGAGGCGGCGCAAGGCCCGCCGCGGCGCGGGCCGTCACCCAGGCTCCGCCCCAGGCGGCAGCCGTGATTGTGACCAAGATTACGCCGGTCAGGCGGTCGCGTGCCGTAGGGTCTGCCACACTAGGGCGTAGGGAACGACTCCAAAAAGAGGAGGATAAGAGTGCGAGCCGCTCATCGCGGAGTCATCGCATCCAGGCCCATTCAAGGCCGGATGGGGATTCCGGGGGGCCGAGCGCTGCGCTTGGCCACTAGTTCATCGGCCGTGCACCCATCGCCGCCCGTGCGGTCAAGCCCGTCCGAGCATGAACCCGCCTTTTCCTGCCAGACTTCAACGACGACGAACTTGCCCGTCTCTTCGTAGACGTAGAACTTCTCCGCGCTAGCATCCAATTCTGTTACTCCAGCCATCGCAGGCGTTGCAAGCATTGCTGTTGCCACAAGGGCCACCAACACGAATTTCATGGTCGATTATCCACCTGGCCGCAAAACGCGGCCGGCCAAAGATACCGATGGGGCGTCAAAAAGCCATCTACGCGACAATCCTCCGCCGAGCCGCCCGCACAGCAAAACCACTGAACATCATGCCAGCAGCCACAACGTAGCCCACATGAAGCACCCAAATCTCGGGCATGGCGCCAAGCGCCAATCCACGGGCCAGGGCCGCCGCGTGCGTCAGTGGCAAGAGGTAGGCGATCGCTTGTGCCCAACTTGGTAATTGACTCAACGGGAAGAAGGTGCCCGAGAAGAGGAATTGTGGCGTGATGAACAGGAACATGAAGTAACTGAATTGGTCAATGACGCGTACCTTGGCGCTGGCGATGAGTCCGATTCCCGCGAACATGACGCCCACGCCAAAGGCCAGGACTGGCATAAGTAGGGCGGTCGGGAACGTAAGGAGGCCAAAGGCTGCAGCCACGATGGTCATGAGCGTGGCATTAATGGTGGCCCGCGTGGCAGCCCAGAGAATCTCGCCCCAGAGAATATCGCCGGCCGATAACGGAGTCGCAATGACGGCATCCCATGTCCGTTGGAAGGTCATTCGGATGTAGGAGGAGTACGTGGTCTCGAAGAACGCCGTCTGCATCATGGTGATGGCAATGATGGCTGGCGCGATGAAGTGAAGGTAACTGACGCCCTCCAGTTGATCAATGAGGGCCCCCAGACCGTACCCCATCGCCAGCAAATAGAGAGTCGGCTCGGCCAGGGGTGGCAGGGCGTTCATGTGCCATGTCTTGCGGTAGACGTTCCAGTTACGGCCGGCCATGGCCAGCGTACCCGTCAACGTGACATCAGGCACGCAGCGCCCTCCCGGTCAGGCGGAGGAAAACATCCTCCAATGTGGCGCGGCGAAGTACGGATTCTGCAACGTCCACTTTCCCAAGAACCTCCCGCTGTAGTTCCTCCAGGTCATCGCCGTACGCGATGACGCGGTCGCCGACACGCTCGTGCGAGACATGGCCAAGGGCTGCCTCGATGGCATCCAGGCGGGCGTTCGTGGCGTCATCGTCAGCGTCCTGCGTGACGAATTCCACGGCCTCCTTGCCGCAGTGCTTGGCAATGAGTTGGCGAGGCTTACCGGATTCCAGAATCACGCCTTGGTCAATGATGACAAGAGAATCGCACAACATCTCGGCCTCATCCATGTAATGAGTGGTAAGCAGAATCGTCTTGCCTTGGCGCCGCAGCCTACGAATGGTGTCCCAAAGTGCGTGGCGAGCCTGTGGGTCGAGGCCCGTCGTGGGTTCGTCAAGCACCAAGATGTCCGGGTCGGCCACCAGAGCACGGGCCACAACGAGCCGTCGCTTCATCCCCCCGGATAATTCGTCCACTTTGGCGTTACGCTTGCCCGTGAGGTCAAGGAACTCCAGCAGTCTATCTGCACGGTTCTCGGCTTCGCGGCGAGGCACTTTGAAGAACCGAGCGTAGAGGACTAGGTTGTCACGGACCGTGAAGTCTGGGTCAAGATTGTCCTCTTGCGGGACGACGCCCAGCCGGGCCTTGACGGCGCGACTGTCTTGTTCCGGGTCCATGCCCAGTACGGTGAGAGTGCCAGCGGTTCGCGGGCTTACAGCTTGAAGCATCCGAATGGTAGTGGTCTTGCCAGCACCATTT
>JBFJXU010000232.1:0-2735 GCA_041622975.1 Thermoplasmatota archaeon | reverse complement strand
GGTCACATCAGGGTCGCTTACGAGGACCCTGCCCTTGTCTTGGATGCCCCGGTAGAACGCGGGGATGACGCTGCCCCGGCTGCCAAGCACGTTCCCGAAGCGCACGCAGGCATACGTGAGGCCGTCACTAGCCAGCGTCAGTCGCTCGGCGAGTTGCTTCGTAGCACCCATCGTACACGATGGATCTACCGCCTTGTCGGTGCTGATTGTGACCATCGTTTCGGCGCCGTTGTGGCGGGCTAAGTCAGCCACATTCTGCGTGCCGATGACGTTGGTCTTGACCGCCTCGGCAGGATTCTGTTCACAGATGGCCACGTGTTTGAGGGCCGCAGCGTGGAGGACCACGTCAACGTCATAGTCGAAGGCCCGCTGGAGGCTATCGCGGTCCCGCACATCCCCGACTAAATGGGTCGCTCGGCCTTCCAGTTCCCGCTGTAGATAGAAGTGCTTGGAGTCGTCGCGGCTAAGGACGATGACCTTGTCGGCGCCTGCATCGAGTGCCTGGCGAACGAGGCTGCTCCCGATGCTGCCGGTTCCCCCCGTGACGAGGACAGTCCTACCGCGCACGCCCGGGTACCTGCAGCCCGCGCTCAAAAGGGGGCCGGTGCAGCTCGGCGGCGGCCGTCGAAATCATACAAGCCTGCCGGCTCATTGGCGGCATGGTCACGAATTACAACGAGAGGTTGATTCAGTGGGCCAGGTGAGGCGCCACGCGTTCTTCCAGGTCCTTGTTGTTCAAGGTAACCGGCACGTGATCCCACTTGTAATTGCAGTACGTACAAGTGACGTGGACCGTGTTACGGATGCGATCCACAGGCAGTTTGCGAGGTACGTCGAGTACGTCGCCGGCCCGAGTCTGGATCATGAATCCAGAGTCAGAACCGCATTTGCAGCAGCGAAGGAGCATCATGGGATGGTGTCCCACTGATGGCTCTATTAAAAGCCCTCCTGTAGTTCTGGCGATTACAAAGGTGGCAGGGTAGCCAGGTCGCCCCTTTGACGGGCGGGGACGCTCCCAGCCGGACGCCCGGGACCCGCAGGTGACACCCCTCGTGTTCCTCCACCCCGCGCTCCTCCAAACGTCGGTCGTTCGCGGTGAGGCTGCTCCCTTCCGGGCCTGACCCGGTTCCCGCGTCGAAGGGTTTCCGCCTTCCCTCCGGAAGGCATCCACCCACCGCCGACCTCAGAGGACGAGGCTTCATAGTAAGGCGAGGGCACATGCGGACCCCGAACGCCAGAACTGGGGGTTCGACCGCGCTATAGACTTCGCGTACGGGGGCGCCTAGACCCCATCTAGTCCCCGCCTAACGTCGGGACGGCCTGGCGGCCGCAGGCGGCGCGACTTAGGTGGCTCTCTTAACGACTCCGGGGGCCAGGTACCATTTCGACGACGCGGCCGTCCGCACTGCTGATGTAAATCGCCTGGCCATGTCGGTCGATGCTCGTGGGCATCAGGTCGGTGGCCATAACTGGCTGCACAGTCCAGTCACCTGCCACCAGCGCATCGAGACGTCCTGTGCATAAGTCGGCAAACAGGTAGGTGCCGGCCGGAAAATGGTCCCCGGACGCCACGAAGCCCCCCGTGATGCTGCAGCCAGGGCCGTGGGGGTACGTCATCACTGGGAACACAACATCCGTGTGATTTTCGGCATGGGCGTAGTCCATGCGGTCGCATTCGGTGCGCAAACGGCGTACGAACTCGTGGTGGCCTTCGAAGTCGTTCCAACCAAAATTGGGGCCCACTTCCGTGAGGGCGACGGCGTTGATTTCTTCATGGCAGTGCTGACCCACGTCAGCAATCCAGACATGGGTCTCGTTGAAGTCGAAGCGCCACGGGTTACGCAGCCCTGTGGCCCACACCTCGGGCCACATGGATTCGGGGCGTACGTTGCCGGCGGGTATGCTGTAGGGATTGGGGCCATTGACTGTGATGCGCAGGATGCTGCCCAACAAATCATCCCACCGTTGGCCCCGCAAATCCGGGTCGCCCCAGTGGCCGCCGTCGCCGACCCCAATCCATAATGCGCCGTCTGGCCCGAAGCGCATGTGGCCGCCCTGGTGCTGCGCATACTCCTGCACCACGGTCAGTAGCGGCGTGACCTCGGCGGACTTGGGGTCAACATGTGCGATGATCATATCCCGCCCGGCAGAATCCGTTCCACTACACGGCCCTTCCTTGCTGGCAGTGTACGTCACGTAGAGGTCGCCATCGTATGCGGCTCCGAGGAGCCCTTGTTCCTGGTGGCAGACCTCGACGTGGTCTGTGAGGTCCAGCCAAGGTCGGCCTGCATTATCCAGGATGACGCCGTCCTTCTGCAGGAACAAGGGGCTTGGGTGCCCCATCACCATCCCCGAAACAACGTCACTGGCGTGGAGCACCTGGCGGCAGGTGAATCCAGGTCCGCTGTGACTAACACATGGCTCATCCGCAAGCGGCATCCAGGCAAACGACGTGGTCGGCCCTGCGCACCCTGCTAGCAGCGCAAGTGCGATGGCGAGACCCTTGTACACGCCCCGCGGGATGCCGGCAGGCCTTGTAAGGCGAACGCGCTTTGACTGGGCGCAAGGATGGTGGCTCGTGGGCCTTGCGTCGCGTATCCTGGAGATGGCTCCCTGCGACGCGCTGTTCAACTCATACTGCTTCATCTTCCTCTACCTACCAGTGGTCCTAGCAGGATACTGGTTGATGCCTTGGCGTCGGGCCAGGCACGCTTGGCTGGCTGCCGCAAGCCTCG
>JBFJXU010000231.1:0-2746 GCA_041622975.1 Thermoplasmatota archaeon | reverse complement strand
CCTGGTGGTCATCATGATGGTCCGGCCGCAGGGCATCATGGGCAAGCGGGAGGAGTTGTTGTATGCCAGGTAAAGGGCACCTGGTAGCCACGGGCATCGTCAAGCATTTCGGGGGCATCAAGGCCGTGGATGGCATGGACATCACGGTGGAACCAGCGACGATTACGGGCCTCATCGGTCCCAATGGTGCAGGGAAATCCACCTTCTTCGATTGCTTGAGCGGTGCCACGTCCCCTGATGCCGGCAGGGTAGTGCTCGACGGCAGAAACATCTCTGGCTGGCCCCTCCACAAGACCGCGCGCATCGGCATGGTCAGAACATTCCAACTTACCCGGCCCCTAGCGCGCATGAGCGTGCGAGAGAACCTCTTGCTGACGCCCCAGCAGGCCGGCCAGGACGTTGTCGGGGCGCTCCTGGGGCGGCGTTCGTCGGGGATTCAGGAACGCGCCGACGAGGTGCTCAATTTCCTGCGCCTGAACGCCCTGGCCGATGATTACGCGGGCAGCCTCAGCGGCGGTCAAAAGAAACTCCTTGACCTCGCCCGCGCCCTCATGCTGGACCCGGCTATCCTGCTGCTTGATGAGCCCATGGCAGGCGTCAACCCAAGCCTCGGGCGGGACATCATGGAGCGTATCCAGCGCCTGCGGCGCGAAGGTCGCACATTCCTCATCGTGGAACACGACATGGAGGCCGTGTTTGCCAACTGCGACCCCATCCATGTGATGGCTCAAGGCAGGCCGCTAGCCAGCGGCGACGCCGAGGAGATTCGCAACAATCCCATCGTTCAGGAGGCGTACCTTGGCTGAGCCAGTCCTCACTGTTTCCAATTTACATGCTGGCTACGGCGACGCGGAGATCCTGCATGACATCAACATCAACTTGGGCCACGAAGTGGCAACCATCATCGGCCCCAATGGCGCTGGCAAGTCTACGCTCATCAAGGCCATTTTTGGCTTGGTAGACGTCTTCTCCGGAACAGTCCGCTTGGGCGACCGGGACGTAACAGGCGCCACCACGTTGGAGATGGTCAAAGCGGGTGTCGGCTACGTTCCTCAAATCAACAACGTGTTTGCCAATTTGACCGTGGCAGAGAACTTGCAGATGGGGGGCTTGGTGGTACCCGACCCAGACCCTGAACCCATTTTCGACATGTTCCCAATTCTCAGGGAGCGTGCCAAGCAGAAGGCAGGCCGTCTCTCCGGGGGCCAGCGACAAATGGTTGCCATGGGTCGTGCTTTGATGGCTCAACCCAAAATCCTGCTCTTGGATGAGCCTAGCGCCGGCTTGGCCCCGAACTTGCAGGACCAAGTATTCGAGAACATTGCCAGAGTAAGTAGCGATGTGCCCGTTCTCTTGGTTGAGCAGAACGCCAAGAAAGCATTGGCCGTGAGCGACCGGTGCTACGTGCTCGACGGCGGGCGCAACGCCATGGACGGAGACGCGGCGAAGATTCTCGCCGACCCCCGCATCGGCCACTTGTACCTCGGCAGCCACGTTGCAGGTCAAACAGGGAAGGAAGAAGAGGAAGAGTAAATGGGAGTCATTTACGGCGTGATGCCGGACTCGTAGGTCTCGATCGTGCCGTCAGCCATGACGCGCCAGTACGCATATACACCTTGGCTGGGGTCGCCGTTTTCATCCCAGTTGAAGTCGTTGGCGGCGCCGACGTAGTCAATGTCCTGGCCGCTGGCAGCCATGGTCATGGCAGTGGCTGCGTCGCCGCCACTCACCTTGATTCCGGGGCTGTTCCACACGCCGCGGATGTTGTCACGGATGGTCATGCCGTCCGTGTCACCACCGCTCATGGCGGCAAGGGCAATGCCCCATACGGCGTCGTAGGTTTCCGCAGCAAACAGCCCGGCTTCTTCACCGAATTCATCCATGAAGGCGTCCTTGAAGTCGTCAGCCGCGGTGGTTTGGGTGGCTTCGGGGACCGTGCCACCTAGACCATTGAGGATGAAGGCGCCGGCAGCATCCTTGCCCACCAGTTCCACAAAGTCGGGGTCCTTGACACCTTCACTGAAGAACAGCACGGAGTCGTACATGATGCCCTTCTGGAATGCTTCCTTGACGATTTGGCTGACAGTGTTGGGGTAGCCAATGACCACGATGGCGTCGGGGTCGCCGTTACCAGCCAATTGCACTTGACTGGAGAACGTGGTACCGCCTTCTTCGAACAGGACCATTTGGCCCACCGTGCCGCCCATGGATTCGAATGTTTCCTCGAAGACCTTGCCGAGACCCTGGCCGTAGGCGTTGTTGACGGCGAGGATGTTGACGGAGTGGCAGCCATCGCCTTCCACGAGGCCGGCCAGGACCTTGCCCTGCAGGGCGTCGCTGGGGGGGACGCGAGCGAACCAGCCTTGGTTGTCCCGGTCGAGGGTCAGGCTGGGGCTGGTGCTGGCAGGGCTGACCACCATGACTTGCTCTTGCACTGCGATGTCCAGGATGCTACCCGTGACACTGCTTGCAGCGGCGCCGACCACGCCAGCAACGCCTTCGTTGACGAGGCTGTTGAAGGCTGCCGGGCCTTCCGTCGGGCTGGACTTGGAATCGCCGTGGACCAGTTCGACGGTGAAAAGGGGTCCAGCGTCGTTGATGTGCATGGCAGCGAGGTCTGCTGCCTTTTGCATGGCGGGACCGAAGGCGGCTAAGTCACCCGTGATGGGAAGCAGGGTGCCAATCTTGAGCGTCTCGCCTTCCTGTTGAGCGACGACGTTGGTCAAGTCACTGGTTAGCGGCGCGG
>JBFJXU010000230.1:0-2890 GCA_041622975.1 Thermoplasmatota archaeon | reverse complement strand
GTGATGGCCGCCATGAACAACAACACCGCATTGGGTGAATCACTCACCAGCGGCCACAGCCACCAATCCTCGTAGAACCGGGACGAGGGGTCGAATTGCCCCACCTCCCAGTAATAGTAGTACCCAAACACCAATCCAACGGCGTTAACGACCAAGAGCGCCGCCACCAGCCACGGTGACGTACGGAAGACGTCCAGGGGTTGCAAGCGCTCCCGGAGGGTTGCCACGGAGCCGCCCACGGCCCCTGCCTCTTAAGGGGCTGGCCCTGGGAACCTTCAAGCCAGAGGCCATGTGGCCCCCTTGTGGACGCCGCCACCGCATCCCACCAACCCGCCCTGCAAGTCGCCCTCGACGAAGTCAACTTGGAACGCGCCCTCGGCTACGCCCGAGAAGCCGTCGCCGGGGGAGCCACCTGGGTGGAAGCAGGGACCCCCCTCATCAAAGCGGAAGGCCTGGAGGCCGTCCGGGTCTTGAAGAAGGAGTTCCCCGGCTGCACCATCATCGCTGACATGAAGACCATGGACACGGGGGCCTTCGAGGTGGAGATTGCGGCCAAGGCCGGCGCCGACGTAGTCGGCATCCTGGGAGCCGCCAGCGACGAGACCTTCGAGGAGGCCGTGAAGGCCGCCCGCAAGTACGGCGCCAAGGTGTACATGGACCTCATCAGCGTCCCCGACAAGGTGGCCCGCGCCAAAGACGCCCAACGCTTGGGGTGCGATTACGTGTGCCTCCACATGGGCATCGATGACCAGATGGTCGGCGCAAGCCCCCTCGACATCCTCAAACAAGTAGCCGAAGCGGTCACCATCCCAGTCATGGCTGCCGGCGGCCTCAACACGGAGACCGCCGGGCCCGCCGTGACCGCCGGGGCCAGCATCATCATCGTAGGCGGTGCCCTCACCAAGGCCCCCGACATCAAAGCGGAAGCCCAGAAACTGGTAGCCGCCATCCGGGACGAATCCGTCATTCCGGCCGAGATGTTCAAGCGCTACTCGCAAGACGACCTGAAAGCCGCCTTCGAGCAATGCAGCACCAGCAACATCAGCGACGCCATGCACCGCAAGGGCGCCATGGACGCAGGCATCCTCGCCCGCCAAACAGGCCACCGCGTCGCCGGCCGCGCCGTGACCGTATTCACTGCCGACGGCGACTGGGCCAAGACCGTGGAATCCATTGACGTGGCTCAAGCAGGAGAAATCATCGTCATTGACCAACGCGGCGGCAAGACCGCCATGTGGGGTGAACTGGCCAGTGAATCCTGCAAACTAAAGGGCGTGGCGGGCGTCGTGACAGACGGCGCAGTGCGCGACATCGATGACATTCGGGAGATGGGATTCCCAGTATGGAGCCGATGGGTCGTGCCCAACGCCGGCGAACCAAAGGGCCACGGCCAGATCGGCCTTGAAATCCAGTGTGGCGGCCAGACCGTCCGCAATGGTGACTGGGTCATCGCTGACGACATGGGCGTCGTAGTCGTGCCGCAGGAGGCCGCCCACGAAGTGGCCAACCGTAGCCTGGAAGTCAAGGAGAAGGAAAACCGGCTGCGCGAAGAGATTCGCCGCGGCAAGACATTGAGTTCCGTATTGGAACTCAAGAAGTGGGAACAGGTTGTTGGATAGGCACCCGCGCCATCTCCAAGCCGGTTCACCGCATCGGGCCGAATCACATCTTGACTTGGTAGCCGCCGGTCTCGGTCTGCTCCACTTTGAAACCGAGGTCTTCCAACACCAAGCGCATGGGGCGCGTCTTGGCAAAGCCATGGTCCTCGCGACGTAGGCCTTCCTCCCCGAGCGCGCTTCCCAAGCGATTGACGCTCACCCAGCCCCGAGAATGGTTGCCGGCTTTCATGAGTTGGTCGATGCTGCGGCGCACATGGCGGGCGTAGGCATTGCGCAGGTCCGTTGCCTGTTTCTCCGTCAAACCCTTCGGGGCTTTGGCGGGGCGGCGTCCATTGCTGGCCGTCCCCCGCGGTTGCTTGGCCGGCGTGGATTTCCTAGCGGGCTCCGCCGCCTTCGTGGCTGCCTTTGCAGCGGGTCGCTTCTTGGCGGTCCGCTTGGTGGCAGCGGGTTTGGCAGGTGCCTTGTCATCCGCCTTGGCTGCGGGCTTTCGAGGTCGCCGTAGGACGCCCCGGCGCTTGGTGGGTGCCTTGGCAATCTCCGTCGGCAACACTTGTTCCACGTGGCAACCACCGCGCTTGAGCCGTTCAATGACGGGCGTGAAATCCGTGTCACCGGTGACGATACAGAACGCCCGGAAGCCATCCTTGTGGTAGAGATCCATCGCCGTGATGGCCAATTCGATATCACTGGCGTTCTTGCCCACAGCCACCGGGTCCCGTTGGTACAGCCGAAACGCATGGTCGGAGGCAAATTCCCGCCATTGCTTCTGATCGCGAGTGCTGCGCCAGTTGCGAACGATAATCCGCTCGGAAACGAGCCACTTCTTCTCGAGGCGCGCGATGAGGTCTGTCAAGCCATCGGGAGGTAATTGGTCGCCGTCCACGAGGACGGCGATGGGGCGTGCCATTACGCCACGACCTTCGACGTGGGTGATGGTCGTTGTGATGCGGTTTCCAGCATGGATTCCACGGCGCCGTATCCTTGGCCGGCCCCATCCTCGATGGCATGGACGGCGTGCTGGCCCGTACAGGAGGTGTCCAAAGCCGGCAGGGAGCGGTGCTGGATTCGACGTTCGACACGGTCGGCATCGCGGTCGTCCTATGGGGCGCTTCCCGGTTCTTCCCCTTCGCGGAGACCTGGTTCTTCGCCTTGTTCCTGGGCAACAGCCTGCTGTACTTGCAGAACGCCGTGCTTGAGGAGAAGGTCGTGAGCTACCTCCGGGGCCCCATCATCATGGCGGTCCCGTGGCCCGAGTTCCTCCTGGCCGCTCT
>JBFJXU010000229.1:0-2894 GCA_041622975.1 Thermoplasmatota archaeon | reverse complement strand
CGGGTTCATCGATGAGGTGGATGGTCGCATCGATGACTTCGCCTAGATTGTGAGGTGGCATCTTGGTGGCCATGCCCACGGCAATGCCATCCACACCATTGACCAACAGGTTTGGAATCGCCGAAGGCAGGACGCGGGGCTCCTTCAGGCGGCCGTCGTAATTGGGTGCCCAATCCACGGTGTCCTTGTCAATATCCGCAAGGATCGGTGCAGCAATCTTGGCGAGGCGAGCCTCGGTGTAACGCATGGCTGCCGCCCCATCGCCATCCACTGAACCAAAGTTACCTTGGCCGTCCACCAGGGGGTATCGGAGGCTCCAGTCTTGGGCCATGCGGACCATGGCGTCATAGATGGCAGAGTCGCCGTGCGGGTGATACTTACCCAGCACTTCACCAACCGCGGTAGCGGATTTCTTGTAGCCCTGCGTGTGACTCATACCGAGTTCACTCATGGCGTAGAGAATGCGTCGGTGGACGGGTTTCAATCCGTCCCGAGCGTCCGGGAGGGCCCGACTCACGATGACACTCATGGCGTAGTCGAGGAATGACTGGCGCATCTCCTGTTCGATCGTACGGGCCTCTCGCCGGTCGCTGGGGGCGGCGGTGGCGATTGGCTCGCCGGCGGGGGGAGTATCTTCAGACATCGACTTCAGCCTCCAATGCGTGTTGTTCGATGAATTGTCTACGTGGTTCTACTTGGTCGCCCATGAGTGTCACGAACAGTTCGTCGGCCATGACCGCGTCCTCAATGGTGACTTGCAGGAGTGTGCGGCCTTCGGGGTCCATGGTGGTTTCCCATAGCTGCGTGGGGTTCATTTCACCAAGACCCTTGTAGCGCTGTACTGAGACCCCTTTGCCCCGCTCGGCTCCTTCGGGCGTCCATTCATCGAGGACCCGTTCCTTGGCGCGATCATCATAGACGTACCGCTCCTGGTTGCCTTTCTTCAATTTGTAGAGGGGCGGCTGGGCGATGTAGATGAAGCCGCGTTCGATGAGGTCGGGCATATAGCGGTAGAAGAAGGTGAGAATCAGCGTACGAATGTGGGCGCCGTCCACGTCGGCGTCCGTCATGATGATGATCTTGTGGTAGCGGGCCTTGTCTGCATTGAATTCTTCGCCGATGCTGGTGCCAAGGGCTTGAATCAGGGCCTGAATCTCCTTGTTCTGGAGAATCTTGTCAAGCCTGGCGCGTTCCGTGTTGAGGATTTTGCCGCGCAAGGGAAGGATGGCTTGCGTGGCGCGGTCACGGCCCTGCTTTGCGGAACCACCGGCCGAGTCACCCTCCACGATGTAGATTTCAGATTCCTCGGGCTTGCGGGATTGACAATCGGCCAACTTCCCGGGAAGCCCGCCCGACTCAAGGACGCCCTTGCGCCGGGCAAGGTCGCGGGCCTTGCGAGCCGCTTCACGCGCCCGCCGGGCCATGGCCGCCTTTTCAATGATGATTCTGGCGGGAGCCGGGTTCTCTTCCAGGAACTCTGCGAGGCGCTCGTTGACGAGGCTTTCCACAATGCCGCGGACGTCGCTGTTGCCCAGCTTTGTCTTCGTCTGGCCCTCGAATTGGGGTTGGGGAATCTTGACGCTGATGATGGCGGTGATTCCTTCACGACAATCGTCGCCTGACAGGCCGCCTTCGATTCCTTTGAGCATGTCATTTTTGCGCGCGTAATCGTTGAGGGTACGTGTCAGGCTGGCCCGGAAGCCAACCAGGTGCGTGCCACCCTCATGGGTGTTGATATTGTTGGCGAAAGTGAATAGCGACTCGTTGTAGGCGTCAGTGTACTGAATGGCCACCTCGGCCGTGACTTTCTCCTTCTGGCCTTCAAAGTGAATGATGTCGGGGTGCAGGGCTTGGCGGTTCCGGTTGACCCAGGCGCAGAATTCGCGCAAGCCACCCTCATAGTGGTAAACTTCCTCTCGTGGCTCCACTTCGTCGCGTTCATCGCGGAACGTGATGTGGACGCCAGCATTGAGGAATGCCAATTCGCGGAGACGGTTCTGCAGGGTGGCGAAATCCCACTCCAGCGTCTCGAAGATTTCGTCGTCGGGGTAGAACGTGATGCTGGTACCGGTCTCCCCTCCGGATTCGCCCAGCACTTCCATGTCGCCAACTGGCTTCCCCCGTTCGAAGTTCATCTGGACCCAGCGGCCGTCCCGCTTTACCTGGGCCTCTAGGCGGCTGGCGAGGGCATTGACGCAGGAAACACCCACGCCGTGCAAACCACCTGAAACCTTGTAGGATGATTCGTCGAATTTGCCGCCTGCGTGAAGGATGGTTAGAACGACTTCCAGGGCCGGTCGGTCGTACTTCTTGTGATTGTCAATGGGAATGCCCCGGCCATTGTCACTGACCGTGATCCCTCCGTCGGCGCGAATCGTGACGCGGATGTCGTCACAGTACCCGGCCAGGGTTTCGTCAATGGAGTTGTCCACGACCTCGTAGACGAGGTGGTGAAGGCCCCGTTCATCAGTAGAACCGATGTACATGGCAGGGCGTTTCCGAACCGCTTCCAAGCCTTCGAGGACTTGAATGCTGCCGGCTCCGTATTCGGGCGCCTGGGGCGCGCCTTGGGGTTCACTCATGATATCACGGACGCGAGGGGCATCCCGGCTAATCCTCGCGCGTGTGCGCGTACGTGCGCGCGCGTATAAGGGCTGGGCTTGGGCCCCAGGAGGCCGTCAATCGGCTTGTGGCGCGATTTCTTGGGGTCGGTTGGCTTCCAACTCGTCCGGGACATCAGTCGGCGTCGCAGCGGCATCTTCGGCTTGCGGACCGTCCGCCGCGTCGGTCTCGGCGGCTTGGGCGGGACTAGGGGCCTCGCTCGCCAGGGTTCGTTGGGGGCCGCGGGGATCCAGCCCGACGCGCTTGGCCAGCAGTTCGCGGATAGCGTTGGG
>JBFJXU010000228.1:0-2907 GCA_041622975.1 Thermoplasmatota archaeon | reverse complement strand
TGGACCAACCGAGACTGGCCAGCGTTACTGCATCAACTCGGCCGCGCTGCGCTTCACGGGTCAGGCCTAGGCCGCCGGCCGGCCAAGGGCGCTGGCGTCGCCCCCACCGCAGGGGTACTAAGTGGCTTCAGGCGCGTCGCAGGTCGCCTGCCACGGAATCGTCGTAAATCCAGACACAGGGACTGGAACCCGACGGGAAGGAATCATGTTCGACCTGCGTGCACGTGCGGTCAACAACTGCCTCGTAGGTGATTGTGCCCTTGATGGCGGTGCCTGGGGCAGGGTCGAAGGGTTTGCAGTGGGCGACGATACCAGTCACCTCGTCGAAGTAGACGACCACGTCAGTGGCTTCCGGGGGTAGGGCGAGCATTTCGTCGCCCGTAGGCCAGATACGCCCACAGCCGGGGCCCTCCATCAGGACCTTGGCATCCGCGTCGGTCACGGCCCAGTAGAATCCTACTTTGTACGGGCCCATGTTGGGCACGACCACGTTATTCTGGACGAACAGCCGGAAGCCTCGCTCTAGGCTATCCAGTTTGAAGTGGACGCCGCCACTGTTGGTGGTGAACCCGTCTTCGTAGAGCGCCACCCGGGCGTCGCCTGGCCCTGCTTCGAAATTGCGCACTATGCGCCGGAAGTCCCAGTCGCGCGTGGGTGAATCGTCATTGGGGTCGAATGGGTATTCCTCATACTCGCCGTGATGCGCGATGCCCGCAAAGGGCAGACCTACCAGCAACGCCACGAGGGCATTGACGACTTTCACCAGTTACCACGGGGGTTAGCAACAACATAATGGTTGCGGAGCGGGGCATCCATAAGCGATGGCCGGCGTGCGCAGCCTGTGCGTCCCCGCGTCCGCATCACCGATTGGGTCATGCTAGGCCTCGCCTTGGGTAGCGTTGGACTGCTGCTTTGGGAGACCTTTGGAGACCTCAACAGGGAGCAGACCCTGCTGGTGATTCGTCTCGACTTGGCGATTGTAGCCGTCTTTGCCGTGGAGTTCACGCTTCG
Organism: Thermoplasmatota archaeon; assembly: GCA_041622975.1. Lineage (GTDB taxonomy): Archaea > Thermoplasmatota > E2 > JACPAO01 > JAHFTW01 > JBFJXH01. The sequence goes on along the minus strand of JBFJXU010000228.1, from coordinate 1,896 downwards.
CTGGGTGAAGGACGATCGCCCCAAGACGTTCCCCTTCAGGTACTGGTACGACCTGCTTGGCATGATTCCTGTCAGCCACCCCGTGTTCCGTGGCTTCCGTTTGCTCCGGCTGGTGCGTGTGGCAGTCATTTTGAGTCGCTTCGGCCGGGCTGCTGACCGGGCGTTTGGCGAGGAGTTCACGTACAGGTTGGTGCGCCGCTTCAAGGCCATCATTGTGGATACAATCAGTGGTGCCGTCACGGTTCGTGTACTGGACGAAACAGCCAGCGTCCTCGAGAAGGGGACCTACACGCACAACTTGGCAGATGCACTAGAACAACGAGGCGACGAAGTGCTAGAGATCATTGTGGAGAAGGTGGGCGATGACCCGCGGGTCGGCCGGATTCGCCACATGCCGTTCTTCGATGACATCGTTGCCACGAGCAGCCGCGTGACCCAACGCATCCTCATCGATCTCCTGCGCGACCCACGCATGGATGTCCTAGTGCGTGATATCATCCGCGACAACGTAGCCCAGATCAAGGCAAGTGTCGCCGCGCGGGATGCAGCCCGTGAACGAGGCGAAACCGTCGCCTCGTAATCACTGCTCCAAAGCGCTCATATACAGCACCCATCTGGCCGGCTCCGTCCCTCTGGGACGTACCCCGTATGGGGCGGTAGATCAGTTGGAAGATCGCTTCCTTGGCATGGAAGAGGCCGGGGGTTCAAATCCCTCCCGCTCCACTTTTTCACACGCGACCCCCGGTCCGGGGACCCCTTGGGGAAGTGGCCTAGTTGGTTAGGGCGACGGACTCATAATCCGTAGATCGGGGGTTCGAGTCCCCCCTTCCCCACTGCTCGGCCCGGCTGGGCCGTTCGGCTCGGCCGCCATCCCACCATACCCGGCTTGGCCGTGGCCTATTCGTCAGCGTCGGGTGCGGTTCGAATCTGCTGCCATTTCGTTCCGTAGTGAATGACGCCTGCTTCTCCGTCTTCCCCGAGGCGGCGGAAGACCGCCTCGACCAAGTCCCCGGGGGCAACCAGTTCAGCATCCACGACTTGGCCCGTCACAATCGGGCCCTCCGCCGTCTGGATATGGGCTAACCAGTAAGGCACGAGGTGTTCGTACCCGCCCGCTGGCTTGTGCACTTTGGTGGCCACGAGGACAGTGCCTTGTCCGCTCAGGTTCGTCTCTTCCATCTTGCCTACTGACTTGCGTCGGCAGCGGGGACACACTCGCCGCGGCGGGAAGTGGACATCTTGGCAGACACTACACCGGCTGGCTTGCAGGTTGTAGCGCTGCGGGATTTCCCGCCAGAATCGAGGCACACTCATTGGCGGCCCTCCAGGACGTGGACCACAGCAGTAGCGCCCGTGCCGCCAAGATTGTGGGCCACACCGATGCGGGCGTCCTTCACTTGGCGTTCCCCCGCGTCGCCGCGCAGGTGCCACGCCAGTTCGCACACTTGGGCGATGCCCGTTGCGCCACTCGGGTTGCCCCGGGCTTTGAGGCCGCCGCTGGGATTGACCACAGCACCGGGGGTGCCGTACCCGGTGTCGCCGTCGAGGGTTGCCTCGCCTCCGTGGCCACGCTTGGCGATGCCAAGGTCCTCGATGGCGATGATTTCGCTGATGGTGTAATTGTCGTGCACCTCCGCCAGGTCCACGTCCGCTGGACTGATGCCAGCTTGGCGGTAGGCGCGCTCCGCTGCGGTGACGGTGGCGGCATGGCGTGTCAGGCCGCGATGGTGCAGGGCCAAGTGGTCGCTTGCCTGGCCACTCCCGGTCACGGCCACGGGCTTGGCTGAAACAGAATCAACCACTTGATCGCTGCACAGAACAACTGCTGCGGCCCCGTCGGACAGGGGTGCACAGTCCATGACGCCGAGGGGGTCAGCGACCATGGGCGCACCGAGG
>JBFJXU010000227.1:0-2913 GCA_041622975.1 Thermoplasmatota archaeon | reverse complement strand
GCCCCTGAACCCGAGGCTGCCCCTGAACCCGAGGCTGCCCCCGAAGCGACGGAAGCCAAGCCCGAACCCGAAGCGCCCGCTGCCGACGCAGAGGCCCCAGCCGACGCTGACGAAGACAAGAAGGAGGAGAGCCAATGAGTGACAAGAAGGGCGTCGCCCACATCTTCGCCTCGTACAACAACATCCTCATCACCGTGACCGACGCCACTGGTGCAGAAACCATCACCAAATGCAGCGGCGGCATGGTCGTCAAGGCACAGAAGGACCAGGGTGGCCCCCACGCCGCCATGAGTGCTGCTCAGCGCATCGCCGATGCCCTGAAGGAGAAGGGATTCAGCACCGTGGACATCCGCGTCCGCGGCTACGGTGGCAACAAGGCCAAGAGCCCCGGCCCCGGCGCCCAAGCCGCCATTCGTGGCCTAGCCCGCAATGGTATCATGGTCGGACGCATCGAAGACGTCACCCCCGTGCCCCACGACGGATGCCGCAAGAAGGGTGGCCGCCGCGGACGGCGTGTCTGATACCATGAAGGTCGAGATTCGTGACATCAGCGAAACCGAGGCACACCTCGAAATCGCCGAAGTCCACCCGTACTTCGTCAATGCCCTCCGGCGTACCCTCTTGACAGAAGTCCCCAAACTCGCCATCGATCAGGTCACGTTCTACGACAACACCAGCGCCCTGTTCGACGAAATCGTTGCTCACCGCATTGGCTTGGTCCCCATCAAGACGGACCCCAGCACCCTCAACTTAGTCGACCACGTGGACGACGAGGGTGAGCCCACCTACAAGGTGCGCTACACGTTGACAAAGGAAGGTCCCTGCACGGTCATGTCCGGCGACTTGGAACCCGAGGACCCGGCATTCGCGCCGGCAGACTCGGACATTCCCATCGTGGAACTCCTTGAAGGTCAACGGCTCATCCTGGAGTGCGCTGCCATTCTGGGTGTAGGAACCACCCATGCCAAGTGGCAGACCTGTCAGGCCGTCGGCTACAAGTACTACCCCACTGCGGAACTGGACGCCAAGAAGATTAGTGCGGACGACGCTGCCAAGATTATCGAACGCACGCCGGTCGGCATCCTGACCTTGGAAGGTGACAAGATAGCCATCCAGAAGCCGGAGGACGTCAACCGCGCCGACTACGCCGCCGAAGTTGCCCCCGATGCGTTCAAGGTCACGTACAACGACCGCCGCTTCCTGTTCCGCTTCGAGACCGACGGCGCCTTGAAGGCAGAAGACGCTCTCATGAAGGCCGTCGAAATCCTCAAGGAACGGTTCGAGGCCTTCGGCGCAGCCGCCAAGGACCTGTAATCCGGTCGCAGTCAACCGATTCCGTTTTCCCCCACTCCTTCCCTACTGCACCCTTCCTGGAAGGCCGTACCGTGTTCTTCCGGGCATCCGCAATCAACTACCAAGACACCTTGCAAGGGTAGTCAAGTGGCCAACGACGATAGATTCAGGGTCTATTCCTTAGTGGTTCGCAGGTTCGAATCCTGCCCCTTGCACTCGACGGCCCGCGCCCTCCGGCGCGTTCACACCTGGCCGGCACCCAACGCGATGGATTCCATGTGAATCTCCCGTGAGGGGAGTAAATCGCGGTCCTACGCGATGCTGTTTGGCTCCTGGAGGCCCGACAAATTAGCCTGGGGCGCACATGTGCGACTGCCAACACCCACAACGTTAATATGGTCTGAACGATAGGCCCGCACTACGGTGGTAGCCGTCATGTCTGAAGCATTGAAACATTCCGAGGCAGCCAGCCCCATGCGCAACCGGAAGATCGTGAGGTCCCTCACGGTCGCCGTTACCCTGGGTTTGGTCTTCATGGGCGTCAACCCTATCCTTGACGCCTTTGCGACCACGACCGACTACGGTGAAGACCTCACCGCCACGAACGCCGGTGGCATCCAACTTCTGGAAGCTGCTGGTGGCCTTGGTGCTGCCTACGACGGTAGTGGCAAGATTGTCATCTTTGGCGGCGAGATTAGTTCCGAATCGGCCACGAGCGACCAATTGCGCCACCAGCGCTTGAGCCCCTGCTATGGCGGCTACATCCTGCCTGGCATCAACGACCTGCCCCATGACCCCACCGGCATGGGCCACGAGGAGACCTGTGACAACTACTGGGTCCACTCCAACAACTCCGTTGAATTGCCCCAGCAGGAAGTTCCCTCCCTCAACGAATACGTTGACTACGGCGAGCGCTGGACGGTCTTCACTGACGGCATCTACATCCTAGACACCGCCACCGAGACCATCAGCGACAGCGGCAACACCCTGCCCACCCCCCGCGGCTGGTTCGGCTACGCCACCGTCGGCAGCACTGCCTACGTCTTTGGTGGGTACCAGAACGACGGCAACGGCGACTATGGTGTGGTCGATGATATCCTAGCCATCGATCTGACCACGGGCGCTGTTACGGACACCGGTTTCGACCTACCCGTCGCTGCCCACTCCATCGCCGCTGTGACTGTCGGCACTGACATCTACCTCTTCGGCGGCAAGGCCGAAGAAGGCATGATGTACAACGACGACCCCGCCGGCTACACTGTCGAGTACCTGAACACCACTCACAAGTTCACACCCGGCACCGGCCTCACGCAACTGGCGGACATTGACTCGCGCGGTATCATGGGCATGAGCGGTGTCTACGATTCCGGCGCTGACAAGGTCTACCTCTTCGGCGGCAAGTACCACGGCGAACGCGCCATCACCAACGAGATCCACATCTTCGATGTGGCTGCCGGCACGGCCAGCAGCGTTGATCCCACGCGCGCCACGCCCCACCCCATCTTCGGCACGGATGTGGCTACCAACGTTACCCACTCCAGTGCGTTCTACAACGACCACCTAAACCTGCCCCAGTTCGTGGGTGGCTATGGTGCCACCATTGAACGCGACGGCAACCAG